>DASQNL010000648.1:0-3133 GCA_035644995.1 Pyrinomonadaceae bacterium
TGGAAGGCACGAACCTCGTCCCCGCGTTGAAGCCCGTCGCGCGCGCCGCGATCTCGAAAGCGGGCACGGCCGCCTTCTTCAGCACCCAGGGCAACGCCTTCACGCCGCGCACGGCCGGCTTCATCATTCAGGAACACATCCCCCCCGGCGTTGACTTCCGCCCCGGCGGGCCGCTCTACGGCGTGCAGTTCTCCCAACTCCAATGCTCCGACATCAAGACGCCCGGCCTCCCCTTCGGTCTCTCGGCCGACCCCGGCGCGGTTCCGCTCTATAAGAACGGGGCGCACGCCGGCGCGGTCGGCATCGAAGGCGACGGGGCTTACACGGTTGACCGCATCCCGGCCGATTTCGATAAACCGTTAGAGGAAGTGATCGCCGTCGCGGCCGGACGCGGCTACGAGCCGCCGCCGCTCATTCGCGGCGACAACATCCTCGTGGACGGCGTGCGCCTGCCCTACGTCAACGTCGCCGACACGGACGCGCCGCGACCCGCCTTGATCCCGTTTGCGAGTCTGCCCGGCGCGGTTGACCCGGATTTCCCCATCCGCGCGGCGCAGCCCTCGGCCTTCGTCCCGCTCAAGCTCGGCGCGGTTGACGGCGCGGTTGACCTGCGTTTCTTCCCCTTCAACGGCAGCGTCTCCGGTTCGTCAAACGCTCTGACCGCCGCCGACGTAACGACCATCATCACGCAGGCGGCGATTCAAGCCGACGGCACGCGCGCCGCTATCCGGCAACCGCTCGGCAGCCCGGCGCGCGTCTCGATCTCCGTCGTCGATGCAGAGGGGCGCGTGCTCGGCATCTTCCGCACGACCGATGCGCCCGTCTTCGGCTTCGATGTCTCCGCGCAGAAGGCGCGCACCGCCGCACTCTTCTCGCGCGTGAACGCCGCGACGCTCCTGCGCGGCGCGGGCGCGGGCGCATACGCGGATCGCGCCGCCGCCGACGGCATCAATCTCGACGGCTCGGTGGCCTTTAGCGGCCGCGCCGTCGGCTTCCTGCACCGCCCGTTCTACCCGGACGGCATCAACGGCGAACCTCCCGGCCCCTTCAGCACGGGCATCGGCCAGTGGAGCATCTTCAACGTCGGCCTCCAACTCGACCTCGTCAAGCGGAATCTGGAGTTGACGCTGGCCGGTGTGCCGAACTTGCCCTGCACCTCGATCCCCAACGTGCCGAACGGACTCCAGATTTTTGCCGGCTCGGTTCCGCTCTACAAGAACGGCGAACTCGTGGGCGCAATCGGCATCAGCGGCGACGGCATCGATCAGGACGACCTCATCGCCGCCGCCGGCAGTCGCGGCTACGTCGCGCCCGCCGCGATTCGCGCCGACCAACTCATCATTCGCGGCACGCGTCTCCCGTTCGTTAAATTCCCGCGCAGCCCGAATCTCTAAAACGAAGCGGCACGCCCTCTCCGGCGAAGCGGCCTCCAGACGGCGAAACGCCCGCGCGAATTAACGGCGGGCGTTTCGCTATGTCCGTTTGGAGGCGAAAATTTCCCTTAAGGCTGCGCGTCGAGATTGGAGCGCAGCCCTTCGAGATATTGATTGTTCGGGTTGACGGCGGCGAGTTGTTCGACGGCTTCGCGGGCGGCGGCCTTATCGCCGAGTTGGAGCGCGGCGGCGGCGATGTTTTGCAGAGCTTTCTCGTGGCGCGGGTCGATCTGCAAGGTCTTGCGATATTCTTCGATGGCGCGCCGGAAATCGGGCGGCTGGCGTTGGAAATAGGTGTTTCCGAGGTCTGTCTGTACGTCCACGTTTCGCGGCTGCACGGCGAGCGTGCGCTCGTAGAAACTCGCGGCCGCGATGAAGTCGCCCGCATCGTATTTCGTGTTGCCCATCGCGGAGAGGGCATCGGGGTCTTGCGGCTTCAAGTCAATGGCGCGTTGCAGGTAGAGTGCAGCCTTGTCGAAGGCTTTGAGTTTGTAGAAGATCGTGGCCGCGTTCATTTGCAGGTCGAAATCTTTCGGCTTACGGTCGGCGGCTTCCATCGCGGCTTGCGCGCCCGCGTTGCTCGCGGCGACGCCGTTCGGGTTGGAGTTTGCGGCGGCGGCCGCACTGTTGATGTCGGGGTGGCCGGGCGGCAGCGGCGCGCCCGCCTGATTGGGGTCGAGCGGCGGCGCGGAACCCGACGGCTCAACCGGCGCACCGGCAGCCGCCGTCGCGGGCGGGAGATTGCCGGTGATTTTATTGGCGAGGAAAAAACCCCCGCCGAAGCCGAGCGTGAGACCGATGATGCACAGGAGAATGTTTTTGCTCATAAGACGTTTTTAACGTTGCGCCTACGGGAGAAATAAACCGGAGGCGTCGGACGAAGATGCTGAATTCGCGTCGAAACGGGAGACACGCGGGGCGCGCTAAACCACCCTCCGCGTGTCGTCGCCCTTCGTTCGTCGCATCATACACGATGGGGTTGCAACGCCGAAAATGCGACGCGCTCCCGTCGATTCGGAGCTTGATGAGAACGTCAATACCCTCAGTTGATGAAGCGACACCAATCGGCTATGATGGCCTCCACATGAGAACGACGCGCGCGATTCTGACCCGCAGACGCGCCTGATTTCAACCAAGTCTCCATTCAGTGATAGTGCTGAACTTCATAAACAAATGTCTGCCATAGAAGAAACCAAAAGCGAGATAGGTGTAAACCGGATTGCCCCCGCCGTCCGTTCGACTCCCTCGCCTGTCACGCGGCTGCTCAATCTCCTGAGTTCCGTGCGCTTCGGCGTCACGCTGCTCATCCTGCTCGCCTGCGCCAGCATGATCGGCATGCTCATCATGCAGACGAACGTGGACGGCTTCGACAAGTATTTCGCCGGTTTGACCCCTTCGCAAAAACTGCTCGGCGGCGTGCTCGGCTTTTTCGACATTTATCACGCGTGGTATTTCAATGCGCTCCTGCTCGTGCTCTCGCTGAACATCGTCTTGGCCTCAATCGAGCGTTTTCCGGGGGCGTGGAATTACGTCGTGCGCCCGAAACTCGATGTCGTCGCCGCGTGGCTCCGCAAGCAGCCTGTGACGAATACGATGGAGATGCGCGCCGACAGCCGCGCCGCGCTCGTCGAACGCATCGCCGGGGCTTCACGCCGAACCGGCTTCAGGCCCATCGTCACCGAGAAGGGGCAGCGCACGTT
>DASQNL010000649.1:0-6054 GCA_035644995.1 Pyrinomonadaceae bacterium
CCGAAACCTGCGCGGCCTGCGCGGCGCGGCTGGCGCAAGAGCAGCAGCTAACGAGCGCGCTCCGCCTGGCGGCCGGAGAGATGAAAGACCTGAGCGCGCCCGCGCGCGTCGAGGCCAACCTGCTCGCCGCCTTCCAAGCCGCGCACGCCCATTCTCAAGCCTCGACGACGAACGCATCGCCCGGCATCGCCGCCGCGCCCCACGCGCCGCGGCCGGGGGATGAAACGGCGGCGCGTGTCTCCATGCATCGTCGAACGTGGCGCGCCGCGTTCGTGCCGACGGCCGTCGCGGCCTCGCTCGCGCTCGTCGCCTTCGTCACCCTCTACAAACAGTTCACGCGCACCGCGCCGCCGCCGGAGATGCCGCCGGGCATCTTGTCGCGGAGCGGCGCGGAGCCGTCGCCCGTCGCCCCTGCCGTCGACGCCCCGTCGCCGTCTCCGGCCTCCGTCGCTAGCGCGACGGAACAGACAAAACGCGACCGGCCGCAGCCGTCGCCGCGCGCCGGAACGCAGCGCGCCCCGGCCGGATACGCGCGCGCCGCGACGCCCGGAATAATCGCTTCAAGGCAGGTGATCGACGGCGGCGACGCGATTTTTGCGCCGGGCGAGGGCGAGTCGGCGGCGAATCATGCGAGCGGCGCGACGAAGCCCAATGAAGCGGAGAGCGTGACGGAGTTTCTCCCGCTCGTCGCCGGCGCGCCCGCCTCGACCCCGCTTGAGAGCGGGCAATTGATCCGCGTGCAGTTGCCGCGCGCCGCGCTCTCTTCGCTCGGCTTGCCGTTGAACGCCGAGCGCGGCAATGAGCCGGTCAAGGCCGACGTGCTTCTCGGCAACGACGGGCGGGCGCATGCCATCCGCTTCGTGCGTTGAAGCGGAGCGGAAAGAATTTCGACCACGATTAGAAGGCGCGCTCGCGCCGGATGAGCAAAAGTTTAAGACCGGAGATGTTTCCCGAAAGGATGATGAAGACTATGAACAGACGTTTGATCACCGCCACTTTATGCCTGCTCGCCCTGTTGGCGAACGGCACGGGCGCGCTTTTCGCGCAAACCCAGCAGAGGATGCAGCAACCCCCGCCGCCGCCTCCGCCCGAGCACGACTTATTGATCGAGCGACACGGGGAGATGCCGCGTGTTCGAGCGATGCCGGGGCAGGCGGAAATGTTCCAGATGCAGATCGCGCCGGCCGCGCCGGGCACGCCGGGCGAGTCTTTCGGTTTCAGTTTCATGTCGTCGGAGATGAATTTCGACAGCAAGGTCGTGAAGGGCGCGCCCTATTCGGCCGAGTCCGTCACTGAATCCGTCCAACTGCTGGCCGACGGCAATCGCATCACGCGCACCTCGAAGGCCAGTCTCCACCGCGATAGCGAGGGACGCACGCGCCGCGACCAAACCCTCAACCACATCGGCCCGTGGGCGACCTCCGACGAGCCGACGCAGACCATTTTCATCAACGACCCCGTGGCTGGCGCAAACTACATCTTGAACCCGCGCACGCGCACGGCGCAAAAGATGTCGAACGTCAGAACGTTCAGCCGCTTGAGAACAGGCGAGGGGCATGTCTTGGAGACGCCCGGCGGCGAATCCCGCACGCAGGTCTTCTTGCGCAGCGAGAGCGGCGCGACAACCACGGCTTCGACGGCGTCGAAGACTGCGCCGATACAGGGCGGCAGGCTGTCGGGGAAAGCGATCAAAAGCGTGCCGCCGACTTATCCGGCAATCGCGAAGGCCGCCGGGGCGCAGGGGCCTGTGAGTGTGGAGATCGTGGTCGGCGAAACGGGCGACGTGGAAGCGGCGAAGGCCGCCTCCGGCCATCCGCTCTTGCAGCAAGCCGCCGTCGAGGCCGCCCGACAGTGGAAATTCGCCCCGACGCAACTTTCCGGCAACGCCGTCAAAGTGTCGGGCACGATCTCCTTCAACTTCACGCTGCCGAAGGAAGGCGAAGCGGCAGCGGGCGAAGGAGCCATGCGCGTGCTCATTCCGAGCCGCGCGCATGAGGGCGAAGGCCACATCCGCATGAGCGGGGCGAAGCCGGTCAAGGAATCGCTCGGTAAGCAGACCATCGAGGGCGTCGAAGCCGAAGGCACGCGCACCACCATCACGTTCCCGGCGGGCATGATGGGCAACGAACGCCCGATCAACATCGTCTCCGAGCGTTGGTATTCACCCGAACTGCAAACGGTCGTGCTGACCAAACACAGCGACCCGCGCTTCGGCGAAACCAGCTACCGGCTGACCAACATCAACCGCAGCGAACCGGCGCGCACGCTCTTTGAAGTGCCTTCCGATTACACCGTCAAGGAAGGGCCGCAGTCCTTCCCGCGCACGATGCGGCGCATGCGCCAACCGGAACAGAAGTAGAAAACCGCCGCGCTCACTAAACGACGAACAGGCGACGCGAGTTGATCGCGTCGCCTGTTCGTCGTTTAGTCGGGCGTTGCGATTACGGCGTAGCGCGGGCGCGCAGCGCGGCGTGCAGCGTTTCGATGGCGAGCGCGGCGGCGTGGCCTTTGCGCGCGGGCAGGCCGCCGAGAGATTGTGTGAGTTGTGGCCGGGTGATGAGCGCGGCCTCGCCCGTGGTGATGCCTTCGAGCATCTCGGTGAGGGCTGAGGCGCAGGCGAGCGTGGGCGGGCAGCCGTAGGCGAGGAAGCGCGCGGCGGCGATGCGGCCGTCGCGGATGCGCAGCGCGAGGCGCAGACGGTCGCCGCAGACGGGGTTCGTCAACTCGGCGACCGCATCGGCGTCGGGTAATTCGCCGGCGTTGCGCGGATGCGCGAGATGATCTTTGAGAACGTCGGAGTAGGGCATCGGGGGAAGCGAGTTTCAGGTTTCAGGTTGCAGGTTTCAGGTCTGCGAGTTGTCCGTTCCGCAACTTGAAAGCCGTCACCGGCAACTTGGAACTTTGGCGTAGAGGGGCGAGAGGCGACGCAGGTTTTCGACGGCGCGCGGGAGCACTTCGTTGACGTAAGCGATGTCCTCCGCCGTCGTATCTTTGCCGAGGCTGAAACGAATCGAGCCGCGCGCGAGTTCGTCGTCGCGGCCGAGGGCGCGGATGACGGGCGAGGGTTCGAGCGAGCCGGAGGAACAGGCCGACCCGGTGGAGACGGCGACGCCCTGCATATCCAGATTGATGAGCAAGCCTTCGCCTTCGATGAAGCGAAAGGAGATGTTCGACACGTGCGGCAGGCGTCTCTCGCGGTCGCCGTTGAAAACGATGTCGGCGACGCCGCGTTCGACGCCGCTTTCAAATTGGTCGCGCAGGCGTCCGACGTGTTCGATGCGTTGCGGGAGTTCTGCGCGGGCGAGCGCGGCGGCTTTGCCGAAGGCGACCAGCAGAGGAATCGACTCCGTGCCCGCGCGGCGTTCGCGTTCCTGATGGCCGCCGACCGATTGCGGCGTGAGCCTGACGCTGCGCCGCACGTAGAGCGCACCCGCGCCTTTCGGGGCGTGGAGCTTGTGCGCCGAGAGCGAGAGCAGATCGCAGCCGAGCGCGTCCACGTCAACCGGCATGCGCCCGGCGGCCTGCACGGCGTCCGTGTGCAGCCAGAGATACTTGCGGCCGCGCGCGCGTTCCTCGCGCACGAGCGCGCCGATCTCGGCGACGGGTTGGATCGTGCCGATCTCGTTGTTGGCGAGCATGACGGTGATGAGCACGGTGTCGGGTCGCAGCGCGGCGCGCACGTCCGCGAGACGCACGATGCCGTTGTCATAGACGGGCAGGCGCGTCACCTCCCAACCGCGTTTCTCCAGCGTGTCGCAGACGCCGCGCACGGCCGAGTGCTCGATCTGCGAAGTGATGATGTGACGCCCGTGTTCGAGGGCGGCGTCGGCGATGCCGCGGATGGCGAGATTGTTGGCCTCCGTGCCGCCTGAGAGGAAGACCAACTCGTTCGGGCGCGCGTTGATTAAAGCGGCCACCTCGCGCCGCGCCGCGTCGAGCGCGACGCGCGCCTCCTGCCCGTAGAAGTGGACGCTCGAAGCATTGCCGAACTTCTCCGTCAGGTAAGGCAGCATCGCCTCGACCACGCGCGGATCAACCGGCGTCGTCGCACTGTTGTCTAAATAAACTCTCCGCATAAACAGGTGTCGTGTTCGTGATCGGCGGTCATTGGTTTGGCGACCGTTAAATGAGTTGCCGGAAGCCGCCTCAACACAATCGGACGGCATGCGACGGGCAGCGAATTTAATCGGGGACGGTTCAACCGGGCGTAACTTGAAAAAATTGCTCAGGTGGTTTTATTCATGATCGGATATTTCCAGCAATAGAGAGCCGCGACGATGGAGAAAATAATCAGCACCACATAGAAGATAATAAAATGCGGCAGGAACAGAACGCTTCGTATTTCTCTCTCGCATCTGGTGGCGGCGCATTTATGAATCGAATACCTGTATGCCCGCAAATCGCCGCTCTCAAGCATGTTCTCGATTTCAGCGGCGCGGCCTATAAAACGTTTCTGAAATCTACGGTAAGTCAATTCAACCAGACTGAAACCGATGACTAAAGCGATGCCGATCAGGGCGATGGCCGTTTCTCTCTGGCCTATCGCGTAGGCGGAAACCGCAGACCATGTCGTCACGCACCAATTCTTAATATTAGAGCCGTTCTCATCATACCGGGCGATGCTTTCCTGGGCTATCTCAATCTCCTTGATGCAAAGTTCGAGTTGCTGAGCTTCATCCATAAGTCTTCTCTCCGCCCGTGTAAACGTCTCGCACCGGAAGCCGCTTCACGGATACCCGACCGGATTTACAAGCGGCATTTACTTGAGGAAATATCAGCCCGTCGCGCTCTCCGTCCGGGTATAGGTCGAGACGGCTCCTCAAAAAATCGATTCAACAAGCGACGACCGGCAACAGACTGCCGTCCAGGTAAACGGACAACTGACGGTCGGCCGTCCGACATCACAAGCAACTGACGGCTTGAGCGCGCCGTCGGCGACACTTTCTCTCCCCCGGCCGTCGGGCGCAGGTTGTGAGCGGCGCGTTTGGAGTCTAGCGGCGCATGGAAGCGCGGTCAAGCAGCTTCCAAAGTCAATTCACGGCGACGGGTCGAAGTGTTAGCATAGGCCGTCGTGAGAGCTACGAGCGCGCCGGAGGGGCGCGTCTCGCGCGCAGGGATTCAACGAACCGCAATCCTTTTGCCGGAACATTTTTAAGGAGAGAAAATATGCAGACCCGCACCCGATTTTTGCCCGCCGCCCTGTCTCTCGCGCTGGCCTTCGTCGTCCTCCCCGCGACCTCCGTCAACCGCGCCGCCGCCGTCGTGAGTCCGCGCGACGCGAACGCCCCCGCCGTCGGCGCGGCGCAGCAGACCGGCGCGCTCGAACGCGGTTACCGCACGGGCTATTCCGACGGCTATCAGGCGGGCTATCGCGATTCCATCGAACGCGCCGCGCGCGAGGCGCGCAACAAGGAAGAGTATGGGCGCGCCGACCGCGCCTACATCGCCGCCTACGGCGCGCTCGCAGATTATCGCGACGGCTACCAGCAAGGTTTCGAAATCGGCTATGAGGCCGGGTTTGATCGGCGCGGCTTCGATTCCATCGTGCCGCCCGGCCTCTCGCGCCGCGGCGCATCGGCGCAGAGCGGCGCGGGCGCGGCACGCGTCGGCGACATGCGCGGCGTCTCCAATTCAACCGCCGACCCGCGCGTCAGCGATTCAAACAATCGCGGCGGCGGCGCGGGGCGACAGATCGGCACGCTCGATCTCCCGATGGACACGACGATGCGCGTCGAACTGTTGACCAATCTTTCGACCGATGCGACGCAGCGCGGCGACCGCTTCGAGGCGCGCGTCATCGAACCGGCCGAGTATGAGGGCGCGCAAGTGTCGGGGCGCGTCAAGAGCGTCAAGCGCGGCGGCAAGGTGCGCGGCACGGCCGAAATGCAACTCGACTTTGAACAGATCAGCCTGCCCGACGGCCGCTCCACAAACTTCCACGCGCAAGTTATCGAAGTGGTCGACCGCTCGACCGGCAACGTCGGCGACGTTGACGAGGAGGGCGGCGTGCGCGGCCAGAGCACGACGAAGGACGACGTGGCGAAGGTCGGGGCG
>DASQNL010000650.1:0-2386 GCA_035644995.1 Pyrinomonadaceae bacterium
TGGCGATGTACCTGCTGGGGATCGCGGTGGCGGTCGTCGTCGCGTGGGTGTTGAAGCACACGATCCTGAAGTCGCCGCCCCCGCCGCTCGTGCTGGAATTGCCGCCTTACCGGATGCCGAACCCCGTCAACCTGCTGCAAACGATTCGGGCGCGCTCTTGGATGTTCGTGCGCCGCGCGGGCACGGTCATCCTCGCCATCTCGATTTTACTCTGGGCGCTCGTCACCTTCCCGCGCATGAATACGACGACGGCGGGCGACGCCGACAGCGGCGGCGGCGCAGCGGCGGCGACAGCGACAACCAGTGACGCGACGACGAACGCGCGCGACGAACGCGCGACGACGGCCGACCGCGAGGAGACGGTGCAGCCCGCCGCCGGTGCGTCGAACGTGGCGGAGGCGGTGGACGGCGACGAGGGCGAGCAGATTCGGCAAAGCTACGCCGGAAGGCTCGGTCGTTTGATCGAACCGGCCATCGCACCGCTCGGCTTCGACTGGAAAATGGGCATCGGCCTCATCGCTTCGTTCGCCGCGCGCGAAACGCTCGTCTCTACTTTGAGCATCGTCTATAACGTCGGCGCGGACGCGACGGAAGAATCGAGTTCACTGATCGAGGGGGTGCGCAACGCGCGTCGCGCGGACGGCAGCCCGGCGTGGACGCCGCTCGTCGCCGTTTCGATGATGGTCTTTTTCGTGCTGGCGTGCCAGTGCATGTCAACCATCGCCATCGTGAGGCGCGAGACGAATTCATGGCGGTGGCCGCTCTTTATGGTGAGCTACATGCTCGCGCTGGCTTACGTCGCGTCGTTCGTCACGTATCAGGGCGGGCGGCTGTTGGGGTTTAGTTAAGCGTATGTTTCAGGACTGGCAAACAATCGCCGTGTGGTTGATCATTCTGGCCGCGCTCGCCTACGTGGGGCGGCGCGGTTGGGCGCGGCTGCGTTCATTTCGCGCGGGCGGGAAGGGGCAGGCGACTTCATGCGCTACGGGGTGCGGCAGTTGCGGCGACGAACGCCCGGAGCGGACGGCCGCCGCGCCGAGGCCGCAAAATGTTCTGGTGCAGATCACCACTGCCGGAGGCGAGAGGCGACGACCCGGATAAGTTTTAACGCGCGTTCGTTCTCTGACGAAAAGATGAAAGGCGGGCGGGGGTTTGAAACTCCCGCCCGCCTTTCGCGTCCGTGTTTGAATCAACAAAGTCCGACTCGTTGTTGCCCGTGTCCTTCGACGTGCCGGTCTTCAAGTCACGCAGCAGGGCGTATTCGACGAGGAAGTGGGAGAGGTTCGGATACCCCGCGCCCTCTCTGTAGAGCGTGTTCGAGACGCCGACCGCGACGGCGGCGTCGAGGCGATTGGCGGGTGTGTCCGCCTGCGCTCTCCGGCAAGCGCGCGGACGGGAGGAACAAATCCCGCCCCCACACGCCTCTCCATGCCGGGCGCGCGCGAAAACTAAAGCGTGAAATTGAAATTGATGAAGCCGGAGACGCGCACGGGTTGGCCGTTGACGACCGTCGGGCGAAACTTCCAACGGCGCGCGGCATCGGCCGCCGCACCGCGCAACAGTTGCGGCCCGTCCATGCGCTCGACCTTCGCGACCGCGCCCTTCTCATCCAACATGAGGAAGACCGTCACCTTCCCGGTGACGCGCGCGGCGCGCGCCGTCGATGGATACGTCGGGGCGGGCTTATCCGTCGCCTTCGGCAGGAGCGAGCCGACTTCGAGCGGCCTTCCGTCGGCCGCGTCCACCGGCGCGGCGGCTGTCGAATTAGCGGGCGTCGTCGTTGTTGTTGTTGTTGCTGAAGCTGTCGTGTCGCCGCTTTGCGTCGGGTTCGGCGGCGCGTTCCTGGCGGTGGTCGCTGCGTTGGTCGAACTCGCGGGCGCGACGCTCGCCGGAGATGTCTGTGCGGAGGGTTGATTCAGAACGGGCTGTGCTGAAGTCGGCTGCGTGCGTGGGGTCGGAGGGGCGTTCGTTCCGTTACTCGCCACCCGCCTGTCCGCTCCGATGAGACGCTGGCGCGCGTCCGTCACTTCCGCCTGCCAGCGCGCCCGCTCGTCGTCCTTGCGTGCCAGCCGCACGCGCACGCCCGCCGCCTCTTCGAGCAAGGCCGTCGCGTCGAGGTTCCGCGTGTTCTCATCGCGCAACTGCCGCCCTTGGGCGAACACGCGCTCGATGAGCGTCCGCAGGCGATCCAGGTCGCCCGCCGCCTCCGCCGGCAATTCCTCATCGGCCACGTTTAAGCCGAAGACGCGATAGCGTTCGAGGCGCGCGCGAACGCCGCCGAGCACCTGACCCGCCAGCACGAAGTAGGCGCGCGCCGCGCTCTCGCCGCCGGTCGCGCGCGCGCCAAACGCGGCATTCAACAAATTCTCGGCGTAGGTGTAATCGG
>DASQNL010000651.1:0-21230 GCA_035644995.1 Pyrinomonadaceae bacterium
CATTGGGAGCCGCCGCGCCTGTTCTAGTTCGTGGTTACTGTCCTCACCCCAGCAACCACTTGGCATTTGGCTTCACCGCATGCCAGATGCCGACCATCATAAACTATACCGGCGAAAATTGCGATTCCAGAATGAAAGAAAGCCGCCGCCCGCCGATTGCGCCGCCCGTGTCGTCGGACGCGGAGTTTTAACGCGGCTCTGGGCTGTCGATAGATGTGAGCGTGCGTGTGTTGTCGAAACGGTCGAGGCCGGAAGGAAGACGTATAGGCGTCGGTGAGAGCGAGCGAACACCGGGCGCATGTTTGTTTCGATCTTCTCTGTTGAAGGCGAGAGGAGTATAAGATGATTTATGGGGACGCCGCCGGATGAGCGTGGCGAATCGCGCGCTTATCCGGCGCGAGCGGAGGCCGGCCTCAAACGTTGGATGAAACGGAGTCGATCCCGCTGCCGGGGTCTAGGCTGCCGGCCGTGCGTTCTCCCCAAGTCATCCGGCTCTCAACGTTTCGTGAACGATTGTGCAGACTCCGCAGAGTCGTATTACCGAAGTTGAGTCTCAAAGAAATTTTCACTACGCGACCGAAACTGTCAGACTTCAACCCTATGACCAATAATCACAGCACGCGACGCGGCTTTTTAAAAGCCGTCGGCTCAGGAACACTGGGTCTGACCCTGTCGAGGTCTATCGGCGCGCAGTCGTCGCCGCCGCCGCGGGAGCTATTGCTCTACGTGGGCACTTACACGGCGGGCAAGAGCGAAGGGATTTACGTCTATCGCATGGATTTGTCTACGGGCGCATTAAAGCTCTCCGGCAGCGTCAAAGCTAATAATCCCTCTTTTCTGGCGGTTGATGAGCGGCGGCGATATGTGTATGCGGTCAACGAGGTGACGGACTTCGACGGTCGTCCGAGCGGGGCGGTGAGCGCGTTCTCCATCGATCAAGCGACGGGAAACTTGCGCTTCTTAAATCAACAACCGTCTTTAGGAGGCGCGCCCTGTTACGTGAGCGTGGCGCGCGGCGGCAGGTTCGTCCTCGTGGCGAACTACGTGGGAGGGAATGTTTCCGTCTTGCCCGTTCGGCATAACGGGCAACTAGGGAAGCCGACCGACGTGGCGCAGCATCGAGGCTCCGGGGCAAACGCAGAGCGACAGGACGCGCCTCACGCTCATTCGGTCGTGCTCGATCAGGCTAACCGCTTCGCCTTCGCGGCCGATCTCGGAATCGATAGAGTGATGGTCTATCGTTTCGACGCGCGCAGGGGAACTATCACGCCGAATAAACCGCACTGGTTCCAGTCTAAAGCGGGGGCGGGGCCGCGTCATTTCACTTTTCACCCGAACGGCAGGCACGCTTACGTCATCAATGAGCTTGATTCCACCATCACGGCCTTGGCCTATGAGCCGGCTCTCGGAAGGCTCACGGAAGTGCACACCGTGTCGTCGCTGCCGAAGGAGTTTTCGGGCGCAAACACTTGCGCGGACGTTCATCTCGATCCGTCGGGGAGTTTCCTTTACGGTTCGAACCGAGGCCACGACAGCATCGTCGTCCTCAAGATAGAGCGAGACACCGGCCGGCTACACTACGTGGAACACGTTTCGACCGAGGGCAAGACTCCACGCAATTTCACCATCGACCCGACGGGCGGATTTCTGCTGGCGGCGAATCAAAACTCTGACACCATCGTCACCTTTCGCAGAGATGCCGCGACGGGCAGACTTCGACCGGCAGGCCACGTCGCCGAAGCGCCGTCTCCCGTGTGTCTGGAGTTGATCCACGCGTTCCCGAAATAAACTGCGTAGAGAAGAGGCTCGCGTGAGAGGCGATCAAACATGGATGCGTTGACGGCGGAGCGCAAGAAGGGCGCACAGCCCATCGGACGAATGGAGTCGCTCGATGTTTTTCGCGGCATCACTATCGCCGGGATGATCTTAGTCAACAACCCCGGAACGTGGAGCGCGATTTATGATCCTTTGGAGCATGCCGAGTGGCACGGTTGGACGCCGACGGATTTGGTCTTTCCCTTCTTCCTCTTCATCGTCGGCGTCTCCATCACCCTCGCGCTCGCACGGCGCGTCGAGAGCGAGGAGCCTCTGCGCGGCGTGTACGGGAAAATTATCCGGCGCGCGCTCGTAATCTTCGCGCTCGGACTCTTCCTCGCCGCTTTCCCCTTCGACCGCCTCGCGGCCATTCGCATCCCCGGCGTGCTTCAGCGCATCGCCGTCTGTTACCTCTGCGCGTCAATCATTTTTCTGAAGACCGCCTGGCGAACGCAAGGGCTGATCGTCGTTGTCCTCCTCACTCTCTATTGGCTGCTGATGACATTGATTCCGGCTCCCGGCTTTCGCGCCGGTGATTTGAGCCTCGAAGGCAATCTGGCCGCATACGTTGACCGCGCCCTCCTATCCGGCCATACATACAAACCTCTCTACGACCCGGAAGGCATTCTGAGCACGATTCCCGCGCTCGCCACCACGCTGTGCGGCGTGCTCACAGGCCACTTGCTGCGCTCGCGCCGGACGGCGGCCGAAAAGGCCGCGGCGATGTTCGTCGCCGGGGCGGCGGGAATCGTGGCGGGCTGGATTTGGAATTTTTGGTTTCCCATCAATAAAGCCTTGTGGACGAGTTCATACGTTCTGCTGACGGCCGGGTTGGCGTTGCAGTTCCTCGCGCTCTGCAACTGGTTGATCGACATTCAACGTTATCGCCGTTGGGCTGTCCCGTTTCTGATCTTCGGGTCGAACGCGCTCGCCGTCTACTTCCTCTCAGAGTTGTTTTCGCGCATCACCTCGCTTCTCACCTTCAACGGCGCGGACGGCAACCCTGTGAGTCTCCGGGCGTTCCTCTACGAAAATCTATTTGCGTCGTGGGCTGCGCCGCTCAACGCCTCGCTGCTGTTTGCGGTCTGCACGGTGTTGTTCTGGCTTGGCTTGATGACGATCCTGTACCGCCGGCGGATTTTCATCAAAGTGTAAGAGTGCACAGCCTGCGGCCGTTTGGGCTGGAGATTGTGAGCAGTTAGGCGGGGCGTTATACTGACATCCGACTTTGACATATCAGCAGAGCTTAGGAGATGCACTATGAGGAGCCGTTGTGCCGGGTTAGCTTTTCTAGCATTGAGCATCGTCGGTGTGATTGTCGCTTACCTCGCCATCCCGGCCGTGGCTCAACAGGGAGGGCCGCCTCCGCGGATTGAGAATCCAAGTCCGTTTGCCGACCTGATTAACCGGCGGCAGCGCGAGACGGCTCTGCGCGGCGCGGAAATTATGCCGGGGAAAAAGGCGACCGACCGGCGCGCCTCCGAGCGTTTGATCACTCAGGTGCAGGAAGACTACAAACAGCTACAGATCATCCGCAATGAGATGGTACGCGCGCTGAAATCGAACGAACCGCTCGACTACAAGCGCGTCGCCGAACGAACCACGGAGATAAATAAACGCGCCGGTCGGTTGAAAGATGCTTTGGCGTTCCACAGCCCCGAACAAGAATTGAAGAGAGCACCGGCTCCGGCCGAACTCGACTCAGGCCAGTTGAAAGAAGCTCTCGTCAATCTGTGTAACGGGATCATCACGTTTGTCGAAAGCCCGATGTTCAAGTCGCCCGGCGTCGTTGATGTGCAGGAGACGAACAAGGCCGGTCGTCTTCTCTACAACATCATCGACCTCAGCAACGGTATCAAGAAAAACGCCGGGAAACTCAGTAAGCATTAGCGTGCCTCTCTCCTGTGATGTCCCGGCAACCGTTTCGGCCACCATCCGGAGATGCCGACGTGCCTCGATGGAGGTCGAGCCGGCAACCTGATCCCGGTGCAACCTCCCGGCACGCGGCAACCTCGCGGGGAATTTACAAACCTCTGCCCCTCCAAACTTGTTAAGCCAACCGGGTTTCACTTTCGACGGCGCGTGCGGTAAAAGATTGACGCGTCCGGGCGATATGTTAAGAACAGCCGAAGCCTGCTATGCTCGGATGCCTTAAATCAGAGGCTTTAGTGGCGTCGCCAAAATTATATGCCTCCGGCGAACGGGAATCGCCGTTCGCGCCTCCCAGACATGATGAGACGTATAGACCTCAAGAAAGCCAACGTCGCGCGCTCTAACACGATACGCGATATTAATCGCCAGATCGTGCTTAACTACGTGCGCGAAAAAGGCCCTATTTCACGCGCGGAAATCTCTCAAGAGACTGCCCTGCAACGCTCCACGATCTCTCTCATTGTCGACGAACTGAAAGCGTTTGGCCTGATTGAGGAAATGAGCGGAGAGTCGTCGGGCGGGCGTCCGCCCATTCTGCTCTCCTTGCGGACGGCGCACGCCGTGGCGGTCGGCATCGACATTCGCACCATACGAACGACCGTCGCCACCAGCGATTTGACGGGGCGGGTAATCGAGCAGGAAGACTTTCCCACCGACCCCGATTCAGAAAAGACCACATCTCTAATCATTAATTGCGTTAAGAAGTTTATCAAAAAAAATGGAGGGACTATCGAAGGGATCGGCATCAGCCTGCCCGGACTCGTCGATTCCGAGAATGATAGCGTGATCTTCATTCCCCATTTTAAATGGCGCGATCTCGCACTCGTTTCGAGAATTCAAGCCGTCACGGCTCTGCCTGTGATTGCCGATAACGACGCCAACGCCGCTGCGCTGGCCGAGTTATGGTTCGGTCGCCCGGAGATACGCGAAGTCCGTGATTTCATCATGGTGTTAATCGAGGCGGGAGTGGGCACAGGCATCGTCTTTGATGGTCAGGTCTATCGCGGAGAGGGCAGTGCGGCCGGGGAGTTCGGCCATATGACCATCGGTAAGGGCGCGCCCATAGCCTGCGCCGCCGGCAACCACGAATGCTGGGAAGCCTTCGCCTCCGAGCGCGCCGCGCTCGCGCGTTATGCAGCCGAGACGCGCACCCCCGGCGCGGGCGACATTAGCTTTGCGCAACTGGTCGAACGCGCGTTAAGAGGTGAAGCGGTAGCCCGAACCGCATTGCAGGAGACGGCCTACTATATCGGCATCGGGATCGCAAATTTGATTCAGGGGCTAGCTCCGGGCGCGGTCATCGTCGGCGGTACGATAGTTCATGCTTGGCCGTTGATTGCGGAAAATGTCAAAGCCGGAGCCGAAGCCACAATTTGTCGGGGTATGCCTTCGGCGCACATCATGGCCTCGACCTTGGGCGCGCAACCGACCTTGCTGGGCGCGCTCAGTTTAGTCCTCGCCACAAAGTTTTCCCTCACTTCTCGCGTCTGAAAACCGGCGAGCAATTTTCAATAATGATGCGCGCCCATCTCTTCCTCATCAGCGCGTAGCCACACCTCAACCGGAAGACTCTGACATCCCACCCACTGAATTGTTACGCGCAACAGCGCCCGACCGATACTATCTTTCAACTCTCTCTGACGCACAATTTGCTGCTCCAAGACGATGCCGACCGATGCCCTGGCGGTTGAATATAACGCTCCGTGATTGTTGCTTCTCACAACAAACTTTCGTTTTAGAAAAATCTTGACAAGTAAGAAAAAAGGTGTAAATTCCTTTTGTCAGGCGTTACAACAAAGTACCCATAACAATCATTATCCAGTCTTAACCCAAAGGTATATCGCTACAAAACGGATAGTCTATCTTAACGGCTAGATGAGCGAGTGCCGCTATTCTTTACCCGTAGATGCAAGCACAACGCTGCGGCGTATGCTGTTCTTACCAGCGTGGAAAACCGATTGAACCTGTAGTTCTTGCGCGCCTTCGTTCAATTGTAAATTTAAGTTCCGCTATTCTTCCGGCGAGAGAACCGGAATAAAGTCTTTGTCATACTCCGTTAGTGATTCGGTTGCCCGCGAGCACCTCGTTGGTTGTACGCGCGGGTAACTTTTCCAAGCAGTATTGGTCGCACGCGTTTGAGAATAATTACCGCTTCGTCAACGGGTTCAACTCGGAAATCGTGCGATGGAATGTGGCGGACTTCTCTTTCGAATCAGCTAAGAAATTTTGCGAGACATTAACCGCGAGTCGTTTGGCTGTAGGAAAGCACGCCAGTCGTAACCGCCGGGCTGAACAACCGTTTTGGATGTAGTCGCGCATTTAATGACAGCTTTGGTATTTGGCATAGAGACGAGGAGATGGACGAATGATGAGGAAGTTTGGACTGCAAGCCGTTCTGTTCTTGCTGGGTGTCGGGTTATTCGTTGGAGTACAAGCCCAGTCGAGCACGGTTGGAAACATTCGCGGCACGGTGCGAGATGCGCAGGGAGCCGCCATTCCGAATGCTGAAGTGGTCATTCGCGAAGAGACCACGGGGGCTGCCCGCACCGTCAGGACTGACGATGACGGATTTTACCAAGCCCCCAGTTTGCCGGTCGGCCTCTACTCTGTGAGCACGTCTCCGCAAGGATTTAAGCGGACGGTCAACACCGGGCTGCAATTAAACGTCGCCGAAAATGCGGTTGTGAATTTAACCGTCGAGGTCGGTTCGATTGAAGAAGTGGTGACGGTGGCGGCCGATTCGCAGCAGATCGAAACCAGCAGCGGCAAGGTGAGCAGTTTGATCTCCGAGAAGCAGGTTACGGAGCTTCCGCTGAACGGGCGAAACTACGCGCAACTCGCTCTGATGGTGCCGGGCGTCTCTCCCGTCACGCAGGCGGGCGCGGGCGGCGCGTTCGGCACGGGCGGCACGGGACTCGATTCCGGCGTGGACATGTCGGTCAACGGTAACGCTTCGAACCAGAATCTGTGGACGGTTGACGGCGTCAATAACATGGACGTAGGTTCCAACCGGACGCTGCTGGTCTTTCCTTCCATTGACTCCATTCAAGAGTTTCGGGTCGAGCGCAACAGCTTTAGCGCGGAGTACGGCCAAGCACAGGGTGCGGTCGTCAATCTCGTGACGAAGGGTGGCGGCAACGAGTTTCATGGCGGCCTCTTCGAGTTCTATCGTCACGATAAGTTAAACGCGACGCCCTTCTTTCTTAATCGGAACGGGCGCGACGCGGAAGGGAAACCGAAAACGCCTAAAGGAAAGTTGGAGTATCACAACTTCGGCGGCAACTTCAGCGGCCCCGTCTACCTGCCGACTTTCGGGATCGGCGACAAATCCTACTGGAGCGGCAAAAACAAACTTTTCTTCTTCTGGGCGGAAGAGTTTCGTCGCGAGCAACGCGGGGCTACGCTGACCGGCCGCACGCCCACCGCGGCGGAGAAGATCGGTGATTTCAGCGGCGCGGGCTTGACCGGCCCGCTGCCGCATATCCCCGGCCGGACATGCACGACTCCAGGCCCCAACCCGACCGACCCCGGCTGCTACCCCGGCAATAAAATCCCGCAAAATATGCTCAGCCCGGCGGGACTCGCTCTCCTGCGACTCTATCCCGACCCGACCGGGGCGAACGGCCAGTTCGCTTCGACTTCGCTGCAACCCGTCAACACGCGCCAAGACCTCTTCCGGGTTGACGGAAATATCACCGACAAGATGAACGTGATGGTTCGTTACATCAATGAAACGTGGACGCACGGCCAGGCGTCCGGCAGTTTCTGGGGCGACACTCCTTTCCCCACCCTCTCGTCCGATTGGGATCAGCCCAGCTATAGTT
The DNA here is from genome assembly GCA_035644995.1 of Pyrinomonadaceae bacterium. Taxonomy (GTDB): domain Bacteria; phylum Acidobacteriota; class Blastocatellia; order Pyrinomonadales; family Pyrinomonadaceae; genus JAIVJZ01. The sequence goes on from DASQNL010000651.1 coordinate 7,572, forward strand.
TCGCCGTCAAGGTGGCGAATACGCTCAGTTCGACCATGGTGAACGAGTTTCAGTTCTCGCGCGCCGGCAACAGCATCTTTGTCAACACCAGCGAACAGAGCGCCGCGCTCGTCGCGGATGTCGGGTCGAAGTTCCCCACGGTCTTCCCAAGCAATCAGGGCACCGTGCCGAGTCTTTTCTGGGGGCCGGGCGGATATAGCGACCTGTGGCACCAAGCGCCCTGGAGCAACAAACAAGACCTGCTCATCTGGAAAGACGACTTCACCAAAGTGGCGGGCAATCACAACCTCAAATTCGGTGTGCTGTTCAGCTACAACAAGAAGAACGAAGAAGGCAACGGCGCGGGCGGCGGCAACCAACCCGTCACGATCCAGGGATGCGGCGTCCATACCGGCAACTGTGTCGCCGACCTCTTAGTCAGAGACCTGCCGCTGGTCAGCTATTTGGAGCAGGACGCGCAACCCGTGGCGAACGGTCGCTGGCAAGACTTTGAAGCCTACGCGAATAACAACTTGAAGTTGTCTCCGCGCGTGACGCTCAATCTGGGCTTGCGCTACTCCAGATTCCCGCAGGCCTATGAGGCCAACAACCGCATCTCGAATTTCATCCCCAACCTCTATAACGGCACCAACTATCTCAGCGCGCTGGTGACGGCCGACCGCGCCGAAGAATTCGGGCTGCCCCGCTCGCTGGTGAACACCTATAACAAGGGTTTCCAGCCGCGCGTCGGCATCGCGTGGGATGTGTTCGGCGACGGCAAGACCGCGCTCCGCGCCGGCTTCGGGCGATACATGAGTCGCTCGAACGTGATTGAAGATGTCAGTCGCATGGCCGGCAATCCTCCCTTCACCACCACGGTGAGTAATCCGGGTTGGTCGGGCGAGACGGACACGCTGGCCGATTGCCCGACGTGCCGTAGCTTGGATACGATCAATCCCGGCCTGAAAGGCAACGTGGCGGGCGTCAATCCGAGCGCGGGTTTCGCCGCCGTGGACGTTAACTTCCGTCCACCGGAGAGCTACCAATGGAACCTGACGGTTTCGCGCGAGGTGTTGAAAGACACGGTGTTGGAAGCCTCCTACATCGGCAACGTGGGGCGTCATATTTGGCGACGCAACGTTGACCGCAACGACCTCGCCCCAGGGGCGGGACGGCTGGAAGTGGCGAAGGCCATCTCGCTCGGACAAGACACCGCCGGTATCATCTCAAAGTTTCGCCCCTTGCAGGGTGTCGGCGCGATCACGACCAGCGAGTCCACCGGCAACTCAAACTACAACGCGCTCCAGATGTGGCTCAACCGCCGCTTCACGAATAGATTGTCCTACTCGGCTTCCTATACCTGGGCACATACTATTTCGGATGTCGCGCTGACGGCCTTCACCAATACCACCAGCGACCCTTACAACTACGACCTCGACCGCGGAGACGCCGACCTCGACCGCAGGCACGCGTTTACTTCTAACGCCGTCTATGTCTTGCCGTCTTTCCGCAGCTGGGGTTCGCTGGCGCATAATGTTTTGGGAGACTGGCAACTCAACGGGATTCTCAATTACTTCGGCGGCACACCGCTTGAGATTTCGTCAAACGTCAATACCATCGGCACGGCTTCGTCCGTCGGTCAACGCCCCGACATCGTTCCCGGTGTGCCCATCTATCTCAACACCGGCGACCCGACGCAGTACATCAACCCGGCGGCCTTCAGGCTCCCGGCTCCAGGTCGGCTCGGCAATCTGGGGCGCGGCGTCGTGCGCGGCAGATCGATCACCAACATCGATTTCTCCCTGAACAAAAACTGGAGCATGCGCGAGCGTTACACTCTCCAGTTCCGCGCGGAGTTCTTCAATCTCTTCAACCACACAAATTTCGTGGGGTATAACACCGGCCTGAACTTCGGAGGAAATACCAAGGAAGCCAACTACGGCCTACCCGGAAGCAGTTTCGGCACGCTGACTTCGGCGCAGAGACCGCGTGAGATACAGTTCGGATTGAAGTTCAACTTCTGATACACTGCCGCGCAGGCTGAACTTAGACGGAGGGCTGAACGACTTACCTTCAGCCCTCCGTCTAGGTTTTTGTCCACGTCCGGATTTTCATTGAATCAACTAAGAAGTTAAAGCCTCAATGTATTTGCGCGCCTCCTTCCTTCCGCTGCTCCCGCTGCTGCTCGTCCTCTTCCAATCTCCCGACGATTCGATCCGGCGACATTACGAAGCGGCAGAGGCCGCGCGGCGCGCCGGCAATCTACCCGCGGCCGAAGCCGAATACAGGAATATCCTCTCGAAGGCGTACCATCGGCTCGGTAGAATCCATTCCGCGCAGGCCGACTACCAGCGAGCCGCGACGACGCTTGAAGCGGCCGCGACCTACAATCCGGCCTCCACGGAAATGCTCGTCGACCTGTCCATCGCTTACTTTCACGCCGGGCAGTACCGGAAAGCTATCGAGCCGCTCCGCAAGGCCGTGGCGACCGACCCCCGCAGCGTTGCCGCTCACCACATGCTCGGCAAGAGCTATTTCATGCTCGGCGAGTTTGAGCAGGCGGGCGGCGAATTGGAGGCCGCGTTCCGGCTTTCGCCGAAGGATTACGATGTAGCCTACACGCTCGGCTTGGCCTACTTGAAACAACGTCGCGTGCCTCCGGCCAGAGAGATTTTTGCAGGCATGATCGCGCGGCTCGGCAATCGCCCCCAACTCCGCGTGCTCATCGGGCGCGCGTATAGAGAGACGGGCTATCTCGCCGAAGCCATCGAAGAATTTAATCAGGCCATCGCGCTCGATCCTCATTTCCCGCGCGTGCATTATTATTTGGGTCTCACTTATCTGCTCAAAGACGGCGCGGCCAGGCTGGGCGACGCCGAGCGGGAGTTCAAAATAGAGTTAGCCAGGCACCCGGATGAATACTTCGCCAACTTTTATCTGGGCATCGTCAATACTATCGAGAGAAGATGGGAGACCGCCCTCGGCTTCTTACAGAAAGCCGCGCGCATCGAGCCGAACAATCCAGACCCTTATTTCTACCTCGGCCAGACTTATCAAGGTTTGGAGCGGCACGAGCAGGCGATTGAGATGTTGAAGAAATCCATCGCCCTGAATCCGGCCTTGCGTCACAACGATAATCAGGTAACGAACGCACACTACCGCCTCGGTCAATCGTTACTCAAAATCGGCCGGCAAGAGGAAGGCCGGAAAGAGTTGGAGACGGCGGCCGAACTCAAATCCAAAGCCTTCAAGAAGGACGGGGCGAAAACCGAAGCCTTCCTCAACGCAGGTCAGTCGGACGAGTCGAATAAGTTGCCGGGGCTGCTTTCGGCCGGGGGGCTGGTCGCCGAGTCGAATACGATGGATGCCGGGATGAAGGAGGCTCTCCGGAGCGAAGCGAGCTTCTACGCCAAGCTCGTCGCCACGGCTCACAACAATATAGGGTTGCTGCGCGCCGAACAGCAGGACTTCCGTGCCGCCGCCGCGCAGTTTCAAATGGTCGCCGCCTGGAACCCGCAGCACGAAGACCTCGATTACAATCTCGGGCTGGCTCATTTCAAATCCGAGTCGTACAAAGATGCGGTCGCGCCTCTCGAAAGAATGTTGAAACAGCAGCCGGGCAGCCTCCCCCTCAAGCGTCTGCTGGGTCTGAGTTACTTTATGACTGACAACTTCGCGGGGGCTTCCGCGCTCCTCTCCGAAGTGGTCGCCGCACAACCACGAGAGGCCGCCCTCTATTTTCCGCTCGCCCTGTCGCTCAGCAAACAGGGTAAGACGGAGGCCGCCAATCACGTCGTCAAGCAGATGATGTTGATGGGCGGCAACAGCCCGCAGCTACACATCCTGCTCGGTCAGGCTTATTACGAACAGGGTGATGCCGCCAAAGCCTTGGCGGAAATTCAGGCCGCTCTCGCGCTCGACCCGAAAGTGCGCCTCGCCCATTTTTACGCGGGCGTGGTTTACCTGAAGATGGGAAAGTATGACGAGGCCGTCCGCGAATTCGAGAGCGAGTTGGCGGTGAATCCCGGCGACCTTCAGGCCAAATATCATCTCGGTTATGTTTTACTGGTGCGTCAGGAAACCGTGAAGGGCGTCAGGGTGATGCGCGAAGTTATCGAGGCCAAGCCCGATTTCGGCAACGCGCGTTTTGAACTCGGTAAAGCACTACTGCAACAAGGCGACCTCAAAGGGGCGGTGGAAAGTTTGGAGATCGCCGCCCGCCTAGAGCCTGAGCAGCCTCACGTGCGTTACCAGTTAGGCCGCGCTTACATCGCCGCCGGACGCACGGCCGAAGGCGAGAGCCAGCTCGAACTCTCCAAACAAATGAAAGAAAAGGCGCGCAGTCCCGGCAAACAATAAACGGGAGCGAGGTGTTTAGATTTGTCTTTCAGAAGAATCCGTCTGCTCGGAGTTGTGGCCGTCCTGTCGCTACTCTGCTCGCACGCCTCCGGTCAACCGCCGGCGGGCGCGCGCTTCGCGGATATTACGGAACAGGCGGGCATCACTTTCCGACACGTCTCGTCGCCGGAGAAAAGATATATCGTCGAGTCGATGAGCGGCGGCGTCGCGCTCTTTGATTATGACAATGACGGCTTCGCGGACATCTACTTCGTCAATTCCCTGACGATTGATCTGTTCAAGTCTAAGGGCAAGACGAAAAGCGCGCTCTACCGTAATAACGGCGACGGCACGTTCGCTGATGTGACGGATAAGGCGGGCGTCGGCGACATCGGTTGGGGCATGGGCGTCGCCTCCGGCGATTACAACAACGATGGCTTCGAAGACCTTTACGTCACCTGCGTGGGGGCGAACCGGCTCCTTAAGAATAACGGCAACGGGACATTCACGGATGTCACGGGCGCGGCGGGCGTGGGCGACCCGCGCTGGTCGGCGGGCGCGGCCTTCATGGATTACGACAACGACGGCCATCTCGACCTGTTCGTGGCGAACTACGTCGCCTTCGATTTCAACAACCTGCCCGATTTAATCAAAGGGCGGCCGTGCCTGTATAAAGGGATCGCCGTGCAGTGCGGGCCGAGAGGATTGCCCGGAGACGGCGACTCGCTCTATCGCAATAACGGCGACGGCACCTTCACCGATGTCACGAAAAAAGCGGGCGTCTCAGACCCGAACGGCTACTACGGGATGGGCGTCGTCGCCAGCGATTTCGACGACGACGGGCTGGTGGACATCTTCGTCGCAAACGATTCGACGGCCAATTTCCTCTACAAAAACAACGGCGACGGCACCTTCAAGGAGGTCGGCTTTATGTCCGGCACGGCCGTCAACGAGAACGGCAGCGAGCAGGGGTGCATGGGCGTGACGGTGGCCGACTTCGACCACGACGGAAAGTTCGACCTCTTCGTCACCAATTTCGACGACGACTACAACACGCTCTATCGCAACGACGGCCGTCTCTCATTCACGGATTTTTCGCACCAGTCGAGAGTGGCCGCCGTGAGCATGCCGCTCGTCGGGTGGGGCACAAAATTTTTCGATTACGACAACGACGGCTGGGTGGATTTGTTCGTCGTGAACGGTCATGTCTACCCGCAGATACCGAGCTATTACCAGCGCAACCTGATTCACAAAAACAACCGTAACGGGACGTTCACGGAGGCGGCGTTGCAACTCGGCGCACCCTTTGCCGAGAAGCGCGTGGGGCGCGGAGCCGCCTTCGGAGATATAGATAATGACGGCGACGTGGATGTCGTGATCAATAATCTCGACGGCGCGCCGCAAATTTTACGCAACGACGGGGGCAATGCGAGCAACGCCGTCTTGATCAAAACCGTCGGGGTGAAGAGTAACCGTCGCGGCATCGGCGCGCGGGTGAAAATCGTCTCCGGCGATTTGACTCAAACGGACGAAGTGCGAAGCGGCGCGAGCTACATCTCGCACAACGATCTGCGGCTTCATTTCGGAATGGAAAAGCGCGCGAAGATAGATTCGATTGAGGTGCGCTGGCCGAGCGGCGTCGTGGACAAGATCACAGCCGCCGGGGTCAATAAAATCCTGACTGTGAAAGAAGGGATGGGGCTGGTTGAACAGAAAGATTTCAAACATGGCGCGCGTAAATAGTCGCGCCGGGTTCGCTCGCCCGCACCTCTGGTTGGCGATCCTGCTGATGCTGGCGGGCGCTCAGTCGGGGAGCCGACCTGTGGCGGCACAGCAGGGCGCGAACGATCTCCTAAAACGACTCGAAGGCGCGGCCGCCCTCGTCAGGAATAATCGGATCGCGGAAGCCGAAAGGGAGATCGCCTTCGTCCTGAAAATCGCGCCCGGAGAGGCGGGCGCGCTCAATCTGCTCGGAACGATTCGCGCCCAACAGGGCAAACTCGAAGAAGCCGAGTCGCTTTTCTTGCGCGCCGTCAGCAGCGACCGGGAGTTCGTCGGGCCGCACATGAATTTGGCCTACCTGTATTTGCTGAAGCGCGAGCCTGATAAAACGATCTCGGCATTAAAAGAAGCGTTGCGCATAGACCCGAAGAACGCCGATGCCGCCGAGAAACTTGCACAGTTGTTGTTCTCGCGCAATCAAATTGAGGAGGGAGTTAGTCTGGTCGAGCGGATGAAAGAAGAGGGGCAACCCGCCGCCCCGCTTCTGGTTGCCCTCGGCGATGCCTATGCGAGCAACAGCAATTTTGAGCGGGCGGAGGAGAATTATCTGCTGGCCGTCGCGCGGCAGAGCGATAACGTGGACGCCGTCCTCGGCCTAGCGCGGAGCGCGCACGCCAGGGGCGATGCTCAAACGGCGTTCAGCCGCCTGACTCGCGCGCGCGAATTGAGCGCAGGGTCGCCGGACGCGCTCTACAGGTTGGCGGTCGTCGCTTTGAAGCTGAACTTCGGCGGCGAGGCTTTGGACGCCGTCGGGCGCGCGCTCGAACTCAAGCCTGAGACGCCTCCTTACCTGCTGCTCCAAGGGATCGCGTGGCTCAGAAAACCGGACATGTTCGAGGCCGAGAAATCCTTCCGGCGTTTCCTCGAACTTCAACCCGACAGCGCGCAGGGGCAAATGTTCCTCGGATACTCCCTGCTGAAACAGAAGCGGACGCCGGAGGCGCGCCTCTGGCTCGAAAAAAGCATCAAGACCGAGTTGAACATGCCGGAGCCTTTCTACTATTTGGGACTTATCGCGCAGGAACAGAATGAGGACTTGCGCGCCGTCGAACTGCTGGAAAAGGCCGTCAAGATATTGCCCTCGTATGCGCACGCGCACACCGCGCTCGGCGCGAGCTATCTGCGGCTGAAAAATTTCGAGCGCGCCCGGCAGGAGCTTGAGTTGGCCGTCAAACTAAATTCGGAAGATTCCAAGGCACACTATCAACTCGCGCTCCTCTATGCGCGGCTCAAGGATCAGGCGAGGGCGCAGGAACAGATGCGCATCGTGGAAAAACTCAAGAACGCCTCGAAGGGCAACGCCGCCGCCGACCAGGAGATTTCCGCGCCCGCCCAACCTCCGCAACCTCGCTAACTCGACGACGATTTTCCGAAACCCCTCTCAGTCATCATCGTGAAACGCAAACACCACATCCTCGCTCTCGTCTTCGCGTTCGCGCTCGCCCTCCCGGCCGACACTCGCGCGCAAGCGTCCGCCGCCGCGACGGCGCGCTCGCCCGTTACTTTTCAGGAAATCAATGCGAAGACAAGCGGCATCAATTGGGTGCATCACAACGCACACTCGCCCGAACGTCATCTGCCGGAGACGGTGGGCGCGGGCTGCGCCTTCTTCGATTACGACAACGACGGCTGGATGGACATTTATCTGGTCAACAGCGGCGCGGCTGATTTTTACGCCCCGGCCTCGCCTTTGAAGAACGCGCTCTACCGCAATAACCGCGACGGGACGTTTACGGACGTGACCGACAAGGCCGGCGTCGCCGGAGGCCGCTTCGGCATGGGCGTCGCCGCGGGCGATTACGACGCGGACGGGTGGCAAGACCTCTACGTTACCAACTACGGTCGCAATATTCTTTACCGCAACAACGGCAACGGGACTTTCACGGACGCGACCGAGAAAGCCGGCGTCGCCGCGCCCGGCTGGTCTACCTGCGCCGTCTGGTTCGACTACGACAACGACGGCAAGCTCGATCTCTTCGTCTCCAGCTTCGTGTTTTACGACAAATCCCAGAACCCTCTCTGCACGGATAAAAGCTCCCGGCGATACTACTGCGTTCCGAGTCTCTTCAAACCGACGCCGAGCCGCCTGTTCCGCAATAACGGACAGGGCGCGTTCACGGATGTGAGCCGCGAGACAGGGATTGCCGGTTCGCCGGGCAAGTCGTTCGGCGCGGTGGCGACCGACGTGAACAACGACGGGTGGCTCGACCTCTTCGTCGCCAACGACACGATGCCCAACTTTCTCTTCATCAATAAAGGCGGCGTGAAGTTTGAAGAAGCGGGCTTGGCGGCGGGCGTGGCTTACGGTGAGACGGGCAAGCCGCGTTCGGGCATGGGCGTCGATGCCGCGGATTACGACGGCGACGGGTGGCAGGATTTATTCGTCGCCAATATCGATCAGGAGTTTTTCAGTCTCTACCATAACGAACGAGATTTGACCTTCATCGACGAACCCGGCGAGGTCGCGCCCGCAACCCAACTGCTGAGCGGTTGGGGACTGAAGTTTTTAGACTATGACAACGACGGCGACCCCGACCTGTTTCTCGTCAACGGGCACCCGGACGACTTGATCGAGATGCGTCTGGCGCGGGTGAAGCATCGAGAGCCGCCGCTCTTGTTCGAGAACACGGGGCGCGCTTTGAAGAACGTCAGCGCGCAATCGGGCGCGGTCTTCTCCAGAAATTTCTCCGCACGGGGCATGAGCGTCGGAGACTATGACAACGACGGCGACTTGGACGTGCTCGTCTCGAACAACGGCGAGCCGCCGCTGTTGCTGCGTAACGAGGGCGGCAGCCGCCACCAGTGGCTCGGCCTGCAACTCGTCGCCGTTAAGAGCAACCCGGCGGCCGTCGGCGCGCGGATTTCGTGGCAGGCGGGAGGAGTGAAACGAAGCCGCTTGAAAACCGGCGGCGGCAGCTATCTCGCTTCACACGACCCACGCGAGGTGCTGGGCATCGGCGCGGCGACGAAGATTGACAGTCTCGAAATCCGCTGGCCGAGCGGAAAAACGGATAAGCTCACGAATCTTCCGGTCAACACTTATATCAAAGTCGTGGAGGGCGAGGGGGTGGCGAAGACCGCCGCGCCGCAGTCGCTTAAATGAGCGACGGGCGATTCAGCGGTGGTAAATGAGCGATGAGCGATTCAGCGGCGGTAGACGCGCACATAATCAACCAGCATCATTTGCGGGAACGACGTGGAGGCGTCGGGGTTGCCATGCCATGTTTCGCCGACCGACAGATTCAGGATGATGTAGAACGGTTGATCGTAAACCCAGCGCAGAACCCAACGCAGGCTGCTCATCCGGCGCGGCTAGTTGTTGGCCGGGGGCGCGGGCGGGGAAGCGAGTTGATTGACGCGCTCCGTCCATTCGCGGCCGGTCATAGTTTTCAGGCGCGGCAGTTCGTAAGCCGCCACGACGAGTTGCCGGAGGCTACGGACGGCTGGGAATTCGAGCGCGGCCTTGGGCTGTGCGGCCTGTTCGAGCATGGCGAGCCGCGCGTCACGCCATTCCGTCGTCGGCGCGACGCCCTTCGTCAAGAAGGCCAACGCTTCGAGTCCGGCCGTTCCCATCTCCGCTAAATCTTTCGCCAGCGGTCTCGCCTCGTGCAGCGTCGGCGACTTGTCGATAACCGCTTGAAGCTCCGCCCCGGCATCGCGCCAATCGGAGAGGGCGGCTTGAATTTTGTGTGTGTGCGGCTCGAAGCGCGGGGCGTCCGCAAGCATCCGCTCGACCATGGCGGAGAAGCGGCGCGCCGCCTGACTGTCGGGTCGCGCCGCGTCGATCAGTCCGGTGAGCGGGCTGAGCATGGTTTGCGGGCGCATCTGATAACGTTTGTAATCCTTCACCGGCTCGACGAGCGCGACGAGCGTTTGCAGGGCGGCGATGTCGTGGCCTTGCACCATTCGCCTGAGCATCATCGAGACGTTCTTCTCGTGCGTAAGGCCGAGTTCCTCAAGTCGCACGCTGACAACCGCGAGGCGGCGATACATATCTTCCACATCATTGACGGCGCGCGGCGACCACAAACGCTCCGCGATGGCCGCCGTGCGCGGCCAGATGCGCGAGTCGATGGTTTCGGCCGTCACCCACTCGCCCCACATCGTCGCTTCGCCCCCCAGCACGTGCTTGGCCTCGGCCTCCGTCAGCCCGCTGTCGGCGGGCAAAGGGTCAACGACGTAATGCTTCGAGGCGGGATGGCTGAGGTCGATATAGTAACCGTTCGAGAGAACCCCTTTGTAGCCCTTGCGCGCGGCTTCGGCGAGCGCGGCCGCGCCGCGCCACGAGTGGATGACGACTTCTTTGGGCAAATCCGGCTGAAAGATTTCGTCCCAGCCCATCATGGTCTTGCCGTGCTTTTTGAGGATTTGCAAGAGTCGCTGATTGAAATAGGTCTGGAGCGCGTGGTTGTCTTTGATGCCTTTCTCTTTCATAAAGGCTTGAATCCGGGGGTTCCTGTCCCACTGTTTGCCTTCGTTCTCGTCGCCGCCGATGTGCATGTAGGCATCCGGAAAGAGCGCGGCCATTTCGCCGAGAAAGGCATCGAGGAAGGTATAAACTTCCTCGCGCGTGGGGTCTAAGGCAGGCTCGAAGATTCCCGCGCGACGCTCAATCGTATACGTCCCCGGCGCGCTGCCGAATTCGGGATGCCCGACGAGCCAACTCGTCGCATGTCCGGGCATGTCGAACTCCGGGACAACGCGGATGCCGCGCTCGCGCGCGTAGACGATGATCTCTCTTATCTCGTCCTGCGTATAGAAGAGACCGTCGGAACCCATCAGGTGCAGCTTCGGGAATTTTTTGCTCTCGACCCGAAAGCCCTGATCTTCCGTGAGGTGCCAGTGCAGGACGTTGAGCTTAACGGCCGCCATCGCATCGAGGTTACGTTTGAGCACCTCCAACGGTTCATAATGCCGCGCCACGTCGATTAGCAATCCCCGCCAGGGGAAACGCGGCGCATCCTGAATGCGGACGGCGGGAATGAAGTAGCCGTCGCGGTCACTGTCGAGCAATTGCAGAAAGGTTTCGAGGCCGCGCAGCGCGCCGACCACCGTCGGCGCGGAGAGCGTCGCCTGCTTATCCGACACGGCGAGCGTATATGCTTCGTCCTCCTCCAACGCCGGGACGGTTTTGCCCGCAGCCCGGCACTCCACCACGAGCGTCGCCGTCGTCGCATCAGTCGCCGCTTCGCGCGAGAACTCCATGCCGGTTCGCCCTTCGAGCCGCCGGGCGAAGCGCGCCAGATAAGAGCGCAGGCGGTCGTCCGCGTGCCCTCTCACGGCGACCTTGAAGGATTTCGTCACGGTCAACCGGCCTTGAGTGAATTGAATCCGGGCGGGCACCGGCATCAGGTTATGTTGTACAGGCGGCGGCGCGGATGGTGCGGCCGGCTCCTGCGCCGAGCCGACCGGGACGCAGCAGAGAAACAGTGCGAGCGAGATGAGCGTGCGTATCCTCATAGAGTTTCATGGAACCGGGCTTGGGAATAGTTTGAGCGCGTTTATTGAAGCGTGAACTTATCTTTTAATCCGCCGACCATGACCTCGAAGTCGCCGGCTTCGGTCGTCGGCTTGTTATCCGCCCCGATGAAGGAGAGGTCGTCGCGATTCAGCCGGAAGGAGAGCGTCCGGCTCCGCCCCGGTTCGAGATGAATTTTCGCGAACCGTTTGAGACGCTTGCCCGGCGGCGTCAATGATGCCACGACATCGCGCACGAACAGGTGAACCACTTCTTTCCCAGCCCTGCGCCCGCTGTTCGTGACGGTGACGCTGACCTGCACGTCGCCGTTTGCCGGAACGGTTTTACGGTTCAGTTGCAAGTTACTGTAAGCGAAGGACGTGTAGCTGAGTCCGTGACCGAAGGCGAACTGCGGCGTGAAGGCTGTGTTACCGAAGGCCGTATCCTCCGTCTCGAACAGCTTGTGGTCGTAGGTGAGCAGCCCGTTGGGCGTGCGCGGGTAGGTGAAAGGGAGTTTGCCGGAAGGATTGTAATCGCCGAAGAGTACATCCGCGATTGCCGTGCCGCCTTCGTTGCCCGGATTATAGGCCAGCAGAATCCCCTGCGCCTTATCGGCAATGCGGCTGATGATGCGCGGCCGTCCCTCTACCAAGACGAGGATAACGGGCTTGCCGGCCGCCTGTATCGCTTCGGCCAATTTTAGTTGCGGTTCGGGGAGCGTCAGGTCGTTGATGTTACCGGGCGTTTCCGTATAGGAGCCTTCGCCGAGACACAACACCACCACATCCGCATCGCGCGCCGCGCGGGCGGCGGCGGCAATGTCAACCTCTTCGTCAGTACTCGTCGGCGTGCTGTTGGAAGGGCTGCCGGCCGGTCTGGTGATCCTCGTGCCCGGCACATATGCGACGTTCGCCCCGCCTACTTTCGCTTCGATAGCCTGCCGGATCGTCGGTCGGTCTTTCGGATAAAGCGACGGTTCCGAACCCTGCCAGACGTATGTCCAACCGTTATTGAGCGAGATCAGGGAGTCGGCGGTCGGCCCTGAAACCAGCACCTTCCGATTCTTGGCGAGCGGCAAAATTTGACTCTCGTTCTTCAAGAGCGTCATTGTTTCGCGCGCCGCTTCGAGGCTCACGCGCCTCGATTCAGCCGTGCCCACCCGCGCCGCCAACGCCGGATTCGGCATCGCGTTTTCAAATAATCCCAGTTCAAACTTCACGCGCAGAACGCGTCTCACCGCCTCGTCGATTCTCGACATCGGCACTTGATTCTCTTTGACCAGCGCGACGAGGTGATCGCTGAAACTGTAGTCGCTCGGCACCATGCTCATGTCGATACCCGCCATGACGGACATGCGCGTCGCGTCCTTCTCATTGGCCGCCACCTTCCACTGCGTGACGAGTTTCTTGATGTCCTCCCAATCGGAAACCACAAAGCCTTGAAAGCCGAGTTCGCCGCGCAGAATATCGGTCAGTAGCTGCCGGTTGATGTGTCCGGGCACGCCGTTGATCTCGGCGGAGTTGACCATGACGGTGCGCGCGCCCGCTTTGACCGCCCCGGCGAACGGGGGCAGGAAGTATTCGCGCAGATAGTTTTCAGGAATCCACGCGGGCGTCCGGTCTCTGCCGCTGAGAGGGAAACTGTATCCCACGTAATGCTTCAGACTCGCAGCGACATGTTGCGCGGAACCGACATCGTTGCCTTCCAGCCCGCGCACGAAGGCCACGCCCATCACTTTAGCGAGATACGGGTCTTCGCCGAAGGTCTCCCAAAAGCGCGGCCACGCGGGTTGGCGTCCGAGGTCGAGGACGGGCGAAAAACTCCACGGAATGCCCGCGGCGCGCGTCTCGATGGCGGTGATCTCCGCCGCGCGCTGCATCAACGCGGGATTCCAAGAGGCGGCCATTCCGATCTCTTGCGGAAAGAGCGTCGAGCCTTGCACGTAATTCGCGCCGTGAATGGAATCGATGCCGTAGATAACCGGAATTTTATGGCGGGTTTTCTGCGCGGCTTCCTGAATCTGCCTGATGATCTCATGCCACTTGCCGACGGTTAAGGCCTGATCCTTGACGTTCAAGATTGAGCCGACGCCATACTGTACG
>DASQNL010000652.1:0-16087 GCA_035644995.1 Pyrinomonadaceae bacterium
TTGCTCAAGCGTTGCTGTTTAAGAACGGGTTTCGTATCGTAGAGACGGCAGATGAGCAAGTAGAGTGCGATAAGTTTAGTTTCCACAAAACCATCTTATCCCTCATTGCTCATCTGCCTCCTCTACTCCTGATTCGCATAATCTATTGCAACTCATGCTTTCGCGTCCGGCATTAAGCCGAGATACGGAGTCGTTATGACAAACCGTGACACCCTGGAATGCTGTGCGGAGGCCTTAGATGGGGTTCCTGAACGCCCTTAAATTACGTAACCGGAGCGAAGCGGCGGAAGATGAATCCGGTAAACCGTCCCTCGTCTCTGTACACAGTGCCCGACAACATTATGAGGCGGGCATGGCGCTGGCCGGGCAGGGCTTATACCGGGAAGCGATAGAAGCGTTTCAACAGGCGACTTTGAAACAGCCGCACGACGCCAAGTTACATTACCATCAAGGCCGAATGTATGACATGCTCGGCCGGGTAGATAAGGCGCTGGTATGTTACGAGCAAGCCGTCCGGTTGAAGGCCGACTATATAGAGGCCTGTAACGATTTAGGGGTCGTCTACAGCAAACTCGGGCGCAATGTTGAGGCGATAACACTATTTCACAAGACGCTGCGACAGAGTCCCGGCTATGTAGAGGCGCTCAATAATCTAGGGGTTGCATATTACAATTGGGGCAGTTACGCCGAGGCCATTAAAGCCTGCCGCAAGGCCATTCAGATTAACCGGGCTTATCCAAATTCCTATTATTTACTGGGTCTCATCTATATTGATCTGAAGGATAAAGAGATGGCTCTCGAAGCTCAGCGAACGCTTCAGGAACTTGACCCCGAAACGTCGCGTCAATTATTGGAGCAGATTTACAAACAATTCTAGCCCCTGACATCAAGTTTGAAGCGCAGTCAGCCTCCCGTTGGCCGACGCCGGCGCGCGCCTCGACCTCAGGCGGACGCTCTCCGAGCATGCGCTTGCCGGCGAGCCGTCCGCGGCTATCGTAAGCTCCGTAGCGCTCACGTCGCCGCTTGCGCGCGCCGCGCAGGTGGAGGTGGAGCGTCCCGCCCTGTCGCTTGTCACGCCAGACGTGGCGGTAGATCGTCTCGTGGCTGATTGAAAGCCGCCCCAGGCGGGCGAGGCGGGCGGCGACTTGCTCAGGACTCCACAGCCGACAGAGCAGTTCGTCCATCGGCGCGAAGTCCTCCGCCGAGAAACGGCTGTCGCGGCGTGAGCGTGCGCGGCGGCCGTTCGTCCTTTCCTGTGCCGTAGTGGCGCGGTAGCAGCCGTCAGTCCGGGTGCTGTTGCGGCTGAGTTCACGGCAGATGGTGGAGCGGTGGCGACCGGGCGCGCGTGCGATCTGTGATTGGTTGTAGCCTTGCCTTACTGAGCGCGGCGAGCATATCTCTCTCCTCGGGGGAGAGCCGGCGGTACGTCATGACATAAGACCTCTTCGTGTTGGTTGGAGTCTTAGTCAGTATTGCGGCTCACCTCCACTTGAGGGAAGCCTGTTGCACTTAGTATATGAATCCGCGAGTGATAACTCACCCTTCGGCATCGTTTGGCAGAGAGAGCGCGCCGAAGACGCGTTCGAGGTCAGACCGCCTCATTTTGTTTGTCGCAGGTGACCAAGTCATGCTTCTTTTCATCCCTGGGGGTTGTGAACGTATCGCATTTAAACGCTGATAACTCCCGCCACTCCTGCTCAAGAACCGATGGAAACTGTTTCAAAGTGTCAGTTCGTGCATAAAGTGCGAATTCCCGCCACCAACTATCAACAACTTACAGTAATAATTCGCTCATAAAGCGAGAAATTATTCGTGCATAAAGTGCGAAAATGCATTACTTTTCGTGCATAAAGTGAGAATTAGCCGGGAAGTAAACAAAATAGAAATTTGTGGTTCCCTGTAGAGGTTGCATGGCTGAGGGAAAGTTGCCCCGGCTGACCGAGGCGCACATACGTAATCTTGCCGTTGCGCCGAGCTTCGAGCGCGGCCAAGCCTACTATCGTGACGGAGCAGTTCTAGACCCTATCTGCCAAGAGTCCAGCCTGCGCGCCCAGTGTGAAGGCTCAGACTATGAGCCGTATCAGGTCAGTGCGACGCTCGGCAAAGGCGGCATCGCAGAAACTTCCTGCACCTGTCCTTATGACTATGGCGGCATCTGCAAGCACATCGTCGCCCTGCTGCTGACATACATACACAAACCACAGTCATTCCGTTTCATACCGCCACTCGGCAAGTTGCTCGCCAGGCGCAGCCAAGAGGAACTCATCACCCTCATCGGCGAGATGATCAAGATAGAGCCAGAATTGCTGTCGCTGGTCGAACTCTCTATCGCAACCGAAGAAGCCCGGCAAGACCAGCCGTTGGATGTGACAGCGTATCGCCGTCAGGCGCGGCGGGCGCTGCGACACGAGCACCTGCACATGGTAGAGAAAGAATTGCGAGCGTTACGAGAACTGGCCGCCCGTTCGGCTAAGGCTGACAACTGGCTGAACGCAGGCGCGATCTATCACGCGGTTCTCGACGAGACGGTTCGCGGCTACGAAGACCTATTGTGGGAGATGGATGAGGACGGCGAGATCGCCGTCCTGATTGACGAGTTCGCGCTGGGGTTGAGCCAGTCTCTCAAGAAAAGTAAGGCCGACGACCAGACGCGCCGGGCGTGGCTGGGGGCGCTCTTGGAGGCTGAACTGGCCGACATCAAAATGGGCGGAATTGACCTCGCGCCGAGCGCCCGCGAGGCGGTTTTAGAACACGCCGATGATGAGGAGTGGGGGTGGATTGAGAAGCGTCTCGAAACTGCTATCTCGAAGTGCCGCGACTGGGGACGGGAAGCGCTGGTGAGGTTTTTATCTGCGGGGCAGAAGCGGCACGGGCGCGCAGGTGAAAGCAAAACAGCCCGAAAGAGATGATCAAGCAGGAAGCAAACCGCATCACGGAACGGACACAACAGGCAGAGATGAAATGGAACAGAACGACCGACAGGAAACGCTAAAGGCAGCCCTTCATTATTTTTATCGGGATAACTCAAGGTCTGGCTCACATTGCCGCTACAGCCTGCAATATCACCTCGTCTGGATTCCGAAATACCGCCGAAGTTTCTTGGTTGGTGAGATAGCCGAGAGGCTGAAACAGATACTCAAAGAGATTGCCCATGATTATCGTATTCACATTATCGCCATGGAGGCGATGCCCGTCCACGTTCATATGCTGGTTGAAGCACCGCCCAAATATGCGCCTGCAAAGATCGTTCAACTTTTCAAAGGCATCTCGTCGAGGAGGCTCAGGCGGGAATTTCTCGACCTGATAAAGAGGTACATCTGGAAAGAAGGAACTCTGTGGGCAATCGGCTACTACATCGGCAGCGTGAGCGATAAAGTCTCAACGGAACTTGTAAAGAAATACATCAGGAATCAGAAGTCGAAAGATGAAAAACTGAAACAACAAACAGAATATGTTCAGGCAAGCCTTTTCGGTTAAGGCGTGTGTCAACATCCATTTAAGGCGTTATGTTTGCGCTTGCTGAATGAATGCTCATTCAGTATGATATGTGGCCTCTCGCACGAGACTTTTGGAGAAAGGTTCTTCCCCTATGCTTCGGATCGAACGAGCGGCGGTGCTGGGCGCGGGTACGATGGGCGCGCAGATCGCCGCGCACCTGGCGAACGCCGGAATTCCCGTCCTCTTGCTGGACATCGCGCCGCGCGAACTCACGCCCGATGAACAGGCCAAAGGCTTGACCCTCGACGCGCGCGCCGTGCGCAACCGCATCGCGCAGGCCGGACTCGACGCGGCGAAGCGCGCGAAGCCCGCCGCCTTCTTCACCACGGACGCGGCTGCGCTCGTCGCGGTCGGGAATTTTGAAGACGACATGGCGCGTCTGAAAGATTGCGATCTGGTCATCGAAGCGGTCGTCGAGAATCTGGAGATCAAGCGAAAGCTCTACGCGCAGGTTGAGCAGCACCGGCGCGCTTCGTCGGTCATCGCGTCGAACACGAGCGGCATCCCCATCCGCGCCATCGCCGAAGGGTTCTCGGAAGACTTTCGCGCGCACTTCCTCGGCATACACTTCTTCAATCCGCCGCGCTACCTCCACTTGTGCGAACTGATCCCGACCGAATGGACGCGCGCGGAGGTGGCCTGCGCCGTCTTCGGCTTCCTCGATCAAAGACTCGGCAAGGGCGTCGTCATTGCGAAGGATCGCCCGAACTTCATCGCCAACCGCATCGGCACTTACGGCGCGCTCGTCTCGATCAAGACGATGCTCGAAGACGGCTACACCATCGAAGAAGTTGACCGGATGACGGGGCAGGCCGTCGGTCGCCCGAAGTCGGCCACCTTCCGCACGTTCGACATCGTCGGCCTTGACGTGTTCGCGCACGTCGCGCGTAATCTCTACGAGGCCGTACCCGAAGACGAGGAGCGCGAGGTGTTCGTCGCGCCGGAATTTTTGCAAGGGATGATCGGGCGCGGCATCCTCGGCAACAAGACGAAAGGCGGCTTCTACCGCAAGCAAAAAGGCGAGGGCGAGAAACAGGAAATCTGGACGCTCGACCACGCCTCGCTCGAATATCGCCCCGCCGAGAAAGTTAAACTGCCCGCGCTGGAGATGGCGAAAAACGTGGAAGACGTGGGCGAGCGCATCAAGGCTCTCGTCTGGTCGCGGGATCGCGTCGGCGCGTTTTTGTGGAAGACCATCTCACGCACTCTGCGCTACGCGGCGAACCGCATCCCGGAGATCGCGAACAACGTGGTGGACGTTGACCGCGCGATGCGCTGGGGCTTCAACTGGGAACTCGGCGTCTTCGAGACGTGGGACGCCATCGGTGTTGAGAAGTCGGTCGCGCGCATGCGCGAGGAAGGCGCGGCCGTTCCCGCGAACGTGGAGCGAATGCTTGAGGCGGGCGCGCATAGTTTTTACCGGACGGAGGGGGGCGCGCGTTTCTATTTCGATTTCGATAAACTCGACTACCAGCCGTTGAACGAACCGGCGGGCGTGCTCGTCTTGAAGTCGGTTAAGGATCGCACGGGCGTGGTGAAGAAGAACGCGGGCGCGTCTTTGATCGACATCGGCGACGGCGTGGCGTGTCTGGAATTTCATTCCAAGATGAACGCCATCGGCGGCGATACGATCCAGATGCTCAAGTGGTCGCTCGCCGAAGTGGAGCGAAACTTCGTCGGCTTAGTGGTCGGCAATCAGGCGCAGTATTTCTCGGTCGGCGCGAACCTGATGCTCATCCTTTTGGAAGCGCAGGAGGAGAACTGGGAAGACATCGATTTGATGGTGCGCGAGTTTCAACGCGCGACGATGAGTTTGCGCTATTCGTCGAAGCCGGTCGTCGTCGCGCCGTTCGGCCTCGTGCCCGGCGGCGGCTGCGAGGTGACGATTCACGGCGACCGCATCCGCGCTTCGGCCGAGTTGTACATCGGTCTGGTCGAGGCGGGCGTCGGCGTCATCCCGGCGGGCGGCGGGACGAAGGAGATGCTCATGCGCGCGCTCGATTCGATCCCGAAGGGGATGGACGACGCAGACCCGTTCCCGTTCGTCAAACGCGCCTTCGAGACGATTGCGCTGGCGCGTGTCGCCACGTCGGCCGGAGAGGCGCGGCAGTTGGGCTTCCTGCGCGACGAGGATTCCGTCACGATGAACCCGGATCGTCTCATCGCCGACGCCAAACAGGACGTGCTCGCGCTCGCGCGCGGCGGCTACACCGAACCGCAGCCGCGCACGGACATCCTCGCGCTCGGAAACCCCGCGCTCGCCACTCTGAAACTCGGCATCCACCAGATGAAACGCGGCGGCTTCATCTCCGACTACGACGCGCACATCGGCGAACGGCTCGCGCGCATCCTGACGGGCGGCGATCTCAACCACCCGACGCGCGTCAGCGAACAATACCTGCTCGACCTCGAACGCGAGGCGTTCCTCTCGCTCTGCGGCCAACGCAAGACGCAGGAGCGCATGGCGGCCATGCTCAAGACCGGCAAGCCGCTCAGGAATTAGTTTCAGGTTTCAGGTTTCAGGTTTCAGGACTGACGGGTTCTTCCTGCTGTAACCTGAAACTTGAAACTCGAAACTTGAAACCCGCTATGGATTACCCTGTGACGCCCGCCGTGAGGTTGCTGCGGGAGCGCAAAATAGAGTTTGAGCCGCACCTCTACGCTTACGAGGAGCGCGGCGGCACGCGCCACTCGGCCGCCGCGCTCGGCGTGGACGAGCACGCGGTCGTCAAGACGCTCGTGATGGAGACGGAGGCGCGCAAACCGCTCATCGTCCTGATGCACGGCGACCGCGAAGTCTCGACGAAGAACCTGGCGCGCGTCATAGGCGCAAAGAGCGTGCAGCCGTGCGACCCGGCAAAGGCGCAGAAGCACACGGGCTACCTCGTCGGCGGCACAAGCCCCCTGGGGACGCGCACACGGCTGCCCGTCTACGTCGAGCGCACGATCTTCGCGTTGCCGAAGATTTACCTCAACGGCGGCAAGCGCGGCTTTCTCGTCGGGATTGAGCCGAACGTTTTGCATGAGTTATTGTCAGCCGAAGAAGTTGAAGTAGCCATCTAGGGACGCGAGGTGCGAGATGCAGAATATTTACAAGCGCCCGCTGGTATTAGAACCGCAACCGGAAGGCGGCTACACGATTACCTGCCCGCTTTTGCCTGAATTGATTACCGAGGCTGACACGTTGGATGAGGTGATGACAAACGTCTCGGATGCTCTGGCGGCGGTAATCGAATCTTATGTAGACACGAAGCAGCCTTTGCCGGAGATTCTCAAACCGTTGAATCCCAACTCGCCGTTGTGGACGGAGACGCTCGTGTCTGTGAAAGCGGCATGAACTACAGGGAAGTGGCGGCGAAACTGCGTGCGCTCGGTTGCGTAGAGATTCCGCGCCGGAGCGGCGGGTCACACCGGAAATGGCACAACCCGCGGAAGCAAAAGATCGCGCCCGTGCCGGATTGGGGTAACAAAAGCCTGAAACTCGGAACCATCCGCGCTATCGTGCGGCAACCGGATTTAGATTGGGAGGCATTCAAAAATGCCTGAGCAGATAGTTTGAGGAAGTTTTACCGGAAGGAAGAATTATGAGAGACGCAGTGATCGTATCGGCGGTGAGGACGGCGGTGGGGAAAGCGCCGAAGGGGACTTTGCGCGACACGCGGCCGGACGAGATGGGCGCGGCCGTGATTCAGGAAGCGTTGCGGCGCGCCGAGGGCGTCGAGTTGAACGAGGTCGAAGACGTGATCATGGGCTGCGCGATGCCGGAGGCGGAGCAGGGCATGAACGTGGCGCGGGCGGCGGCGATTCGCGCGGGGCTGCCGGTGGAAACTTCGGCGATGACGATCAACCGCTTCTGCTCGTCGGGGCTGCAATCAATCGCGATTGCGGCCGACCGCATCAGAACCGGCGCGGCCGACGTGATCGTGGCAGGGGGCTTGGAGACGATGTCGCTCATCCCGATGGGCGGCCACACCATCAGGCCGAACCCTTACCTCGTCGAACACTACCCGGACTTTTATCTGAACATGGGACTCGCCACCGAGAACGTCGCGCGCAAGTATGAAGTGTCGCGCGCGGAGCAGGACGAGTTCTCCTATCAGTCGCACAGCCGCGCGGCGGCGGCGCAGGACGCGGGCAAGTTCGACGACGAGATCGTGCCGCTCAAAATCGTGTTTGAAGAGTTGGACGAGCGCGGGCGTAAACAGCGGCGCGAGGCGACGTTCGAGCGCGACGAGGGCGTGAGGCGCGACACTTCGGCGGAGAGCCTGTCGAAGTTGCGGCCGGCGTTTCACGCGCAGGGGACGATCACGGCGGGCAACGCGTCGCAGATGTCGGACGGGGCGGCGGCCGTGGTCGTGATGTCCGGCGAGCGAGCGCGCGCTTTGGGCTTGAGGCTGATGGCGCGCTTCGTGGCCTACGCCACCGCCGGATGCCCGCCCGAAGAGATGGGCATCGGGCCGGTCTACGCGATTCCGAAGGTCTTGAAGATCGCGGGGCTGACGCAAGATCAAATCGACGTGATCGAACTCAACGAAGCCTTCGCCGCGCAATCGCTCGCCGTCATCCGCACGCTCTCGCTCGACCCGGAAAAAGTGAACGTCAACGGCGGAGCCATCGCGCTCGGCCACCCGCTCGGCTGCACGGGCGCGAAGCTGACCGCGACCGCCCTGCGCGAACTCGCACGCCGCGGCGGCCGCTACGCGATGGTGACGATGTGCGTCGGCGGCGGCATGGGCGCGGCGGGCATTTTCGAGAGGCTCGAAAATTAGTTTCAGGTTTCGAGTTTCAAGTTTCAGGACTGAGGTTCCGAGGCTTTCAAACTTGAAACTTGAAACCTGAAACTTGAAACTTTATTCCGACTTAAAGGAGCAAATTATGTCAGCCGTGGTCGAAGAGAAAAAGATAATCGCGGGCGGCAGCTTCCTCATCGAGGAGCGCACGCCGGAAGAGGTGTTCACGCCGGAGGATTTCACGGACGAGCACCGCATGATCGCGGAGACGACGCGCGAGTTCATGGACAATGAAGTGCGCCCGGCGACGGACGAGTTGGAGCGGCACAACTGGCAACTCGCGCGCGAGTTGATCCGCAAGTCGGCGGAGTTGGGGATGGTCGGCGTCAACATTCCCGAAGAATACGGCGGCCTCGGACTCGACCAGACGAGCGGCGCGATTGTCGGCGAACTGCTCGGACGCTCGGCCAGTTTTGCGACGACGCTCGGCGCGCAGAGCGGCATCGGCCTGACGCCCATCCTCTACTTCGGCACGGAAGCGGCGAAGCAAAAGTACTTGCCGCGCATCGCTTCGGGCGAGATGGTGTCGGCTTACGCGTTGACGGAAGCCGGGTCGGGTTCGGACGCGATGGCGGCCAAAGCCACGGCGCGCCTCAGCGCGGACGGCACGCACTACATCTTGAACGGCGAGAAGATGTGGATCACGAACGGCGGCTTCGCCGACGTGTTCATCGTCTTCGCCAAGCTCGACGGCGACAAGTTCAGCGGCTTCATCGTCGAACGGCAGGAAGGACTGACGAACGGCGCGGACGAGCACAAGATGGGCATCAAAGGATCGAGCACGACCGCGCTCATCCTGTCGGATGCGAAAACGCCGGTGGAGAACCTGCTTGGCGAGGAAGGACGCGGCGCGAAGATCGCGTTCAATATTTTGAACATCGGCCGCTTCAAGCTGGGCGCGATGTGTAGCGGCGGGATGAAGTTGATGCTGCACGAGGCGGTGCGCTACGCGAACGAGCGGCAACAGTTCGGCCGCCCGATCTCTTCGTTCGGCGCGATCAAGTCGAAGCTGGCGGAGATGGCGATCAGGACGTGGGTGGGCGAGTCGATGGTCTACCGGACGCTCGGCCTCATCGAAACGGCGACGAGCGGCGAGACGGAGGCGGAGGCCAAACTGCGCGGCATCGAGGAGTATGCGGCGGAGTGTTCGATCATCAAGGTCGCGCTCTCCGAGTATTGCGATTTCGTCGCCGACGAGATGGTGCAGATTTACGGCGGCTACGGCTACTCGGCCGACTATCCGGCCGAGCGCGCCTACCGCGACTCGCGCATCAACCGCATCTTCGAGGGCACGAACGAGATCAATCGCATGTTGATTCCCGGTCGCATGATGAAAAGCGCAATGTCGGGGCGGCTCGCGCTCCTGCCCGCCGCGCAGAAGTTGATGGACGAAGTGTTGTCGCCGTCGCTCGCGTCGTTTGAAGAGGACGAGGGCGTGCTCGCCGCCGAGATGAAACTCGCGCGGAACGCGAAGAAGGTCGCGCTGATGACTCTGGGCACGGCGGCGCAGAAGTACATGGCGAAACTCGCCGACGAGCAGGAGATTCTGATGGGCGTGGCGGACATCACGATGGACGTGTACGCGATGGAATCGGCCATCCTGCGCGCGCAGAAACTCGCGGCGAAGCGGGGCGAAACGGCCGCCGCGCGTTACATCGAGATGGTGCAGGTCTTCTGCAACGACGCCGTGCAACGCATCGAAGCGCGCGCCAAGAACACGCTCGCCGCCATGAGCGAAGGCGACGAACTGCGGACGCTCCTCGCCGCCCTGCGCCGCTTCACCAAGCAGACCCCGGTCAACACGGTCGCCGCCCGTCAGGCGATAGCCGACGTGCTGATCAAGGCGAACAAGTACGCCTACTGAAAAGCGGAAGACAGGAGACAGAAAACAGGAGTCAGAATGGAACGTTTGCCTGCGCGTACTTTTCAAGACTTGATCGTGTGGCAGAAAGCGCACGAGTTTGTTTTGGGGGCGTACCACCTGAGTAAAAACTTTCCGCGAGAAGAGCTTTATGGCCTGACTTCGCAATTCAGGCGTGCCGCCGTTTCGATACCGGCGAATATCGCGGAGGGTTTCAAGAAGAAAGGCTCTAGTGATAAGGCGCGGTTCATGAACATCGCACAAGGCTCTTTAGAAGAATGTCGCTATTACCTGATCCTGACAAACGATCTTGGCTACGGCGATACAAGACAACACATGCAGCAACTTGAAGAGGTCAGCAAACTTCTCGCGAGTTACATCTCCGCGATTAAAACTTCTGACTTCTGACTTCTGTATCCTGTATTCGCCATGCGCATCATCCCCATCTCGCTGCCGACGCCGTTTTACATCGGGCCGGTCAACGTCTACTTGATCGCGGAAGACCCGGTGACATTGATTGACACGGGGCCGAAGACGCCGGAAGCGTTAGAGGCTCTGCGCGAGGGGTTGAGGCGGGCGCGCTTTCGCGTCTTAGACGTAAAGCGCATCGTCCTGACGCACGCCCACGAGGATCATTGCGGGCTGGCGAAACGCCTGCGCGACGAGGCGAAGGATGCGGAAGTGCTCGTCCACGGGTGGGAGACGGGGCATCGCCAGGGGCGTCTCGAATATGAGGAGCACCGCGCGCTGCTGGTGCGCGCCGGGGTGCCGGGCGAAGAAATCGAGGGGATGCGGCGCATGTATGAGGGCGTGCGCCGGTATGCGGACGCGCTCGAAGACGAGGAACACAAGGAACTGACGGACAACTCGGAGTTGGAGTTTGAGACCGGCGCGCTGCGCGTGGTGCATACGCCGGGACACACGCCGGGGTCGTGCTCGTTCGTGCGCGAGGCCGACCGGACGATCATCGCCGGCGACTGCGTGTTGAAACGCGTGACGCCGAACCCGGTGCTCTCGCCCGACCCGGTAGACCCTTCGCGCAGATTTCCGTCGCTCGCCGAATACCTCGTGAGCCTGGCGCGTTTGCGCGCGTTCGCGCCGACGCTCGTTCACGGCGGGCACGGCGAGGCGGTGGAGGATTTCGAGGAGTTGTTCACGCGCTACCTGCGGGCGATCCGGGAGCGGCAAGCGGAGGTGGCGCGCCTCGTGCCGAAAACGGGCGCGAGCGCGTGGGAGGTGGCGCGCGAGATGTTTCCGGGAACGGAGGACGTGCATCGCTTCCTCGCCGTGTCGGAGGTGGTGGCGCATCTCGATCTGGCGCACGCGGAGAATAAACTCGCGTTGGAGATGACGGCCGACGGGCGGGAGATTTATCGTAAGTCGGCGGGCGGCTGAAGAGTGTGCGCGGGCGCGCGATGCCGCCGCAGGCTCAGATCGAAGCGGCGCAAACGCGAGTTGAAATTAAACCGGCCGCCGTTCGTCAGGTTGAATGACGGACGGCGGCCGGTTCGGTTTAGCGGAAAAGCCCTGCGGCGTTCCGGCGGATGAGAATGCGGGCGGGCGTTAGCGCGCCGCCGCGTCTATTGGTTGCCCTTGGCAACGCGGCTTTTGCTGCGCGTCGCCTGAGCCTTGGTGGCGCTGACGGGCGGAGCCGGAACCGCCGTCAGGGCTTCGACGTTGACGAAGAAGCGGAACGAGCCGTTCTGTTCCACGCCAAGCAGGAACTGCAAGTTGACGCTCGCGCCCGCCGGAAGCTGATTAGCCAGCGTGACGGTACCGGCCGAGAGCGTGGAGTTGAAGCCGCCGCCGTTCGGTTGGCCGAGCGCGTCCGTTTCAAGCGTGGTGCCCTGGATAGTGGTCTGCGGGCTGGCGTTGTCGGAGCAGAGGTGCGGCGTGCCGTTCTCACTCTGGCAGGTCGCAGTGATAGACGAAGAAGTGATCGCCCGCAGGTCGGCCGTGCCCAACAGCGAGGGGAAGGTGGTGATGTCCACGATGCGGAAGCGCAGGCGGGTCACGCTCGCGCCCGTGTTGTTGGTGAAGCGGCGGCGGATCGAGAGCGTGCCCGTCGAAGTGGGAGACGAGCCGAAGCCCGAACCCGCATTCGTGCGACGCTCGAAGCGGCACGCGCTCGGCAGCGCCGGGTTGACGGCGATGCCGGTGCATTGCGTGTCCACGAGCGACGCCTTGATCTCGGCGTTGCGCTGCGTGGGCGACGAGAGATTTTCGGGGCCGGGCGCGCCGAGCCGCTGGCACCGGAAGTTAATCGTCGAGCTGCACAAGTTCGTGCCGTTGATGTCGGCGGTCTGGAAGTCCGTCTCGTTGTTATTGGTGTCGAGCGGCATGCCGCTCTGCGCGTTGCGGAAGAGGCTGAAGTTGACGCCGGGGTTCCCACTCAGGACAGCCGAGAACGGGGGGTAGCCCGTGCCTTCGACGTAAATGGGGTTGGTCTCGGCGGTCGAGCCGACGGCGTCGAGGCGGTTGGCGAGCGTGAAACTCGCCTGAACCGACGTGTTGAAAATGGCGATCCCGGCGTTCGCGGGGATGTTCTCGTTCAGGGTGTTGTCGCCCGTGGCCGTCGTGCCGTTGCCCGCCGGGTACGCGCTGCCGCTGAAAGAGCCGGTGCATGCGCCGCCGCCGTTATTGACGGCGAGATAGTGGCCGCGCGCCGGGATGTTCGTGCCGTTCGGGATAGTGAACAACACGTTGCCGTTCGAGTGCGCGACGGCAAAGCCGGTCGTGCCGGCTTCGAGCGACTGCACCGTGAATGTGCTGTTCGACGGGTTGTAAATCTCGACGAACTCGTCGCACGTGCCGGTCGGCCCGAAGGTGCGGAACTCGCTGATCAGAAGCATCGTTCCGGTGAGCGAATTGCGCGGGGTCGGAGCGGCGGCGGTGAAATCCAGATTGTTGTTATCGGTGTCCACGCTGCCGCCGCCGTTACGAATATCGGCGGTGGTGGTCGAGGGGGCGGGCGCGGGGCCTGCCCCTTCAAAGCAGTTGGCGGTCGAGCCGTAGCCGACGAAGTCTCTGACCTGTGAGGGAGTGGCCGGGCAGCCGGCCGCCGTCAGCGTGACCGGGGTGGTGGTGTTGGCGAGAAAAACTTTGCCCGCCGTCGCGCTCATGGCTATCGTGCCGGTCGTGTTCGGCGTCGGGAGCGCGAGCGTGCCGTTCGCGCTGAATGACTCGGCGACCAGATAATACTGTCCCGGTTGGAGCGTGAAGTTCGTCAGCGGTGTGATCGCGCTCGCGGCGTTGGCGATTGTCGTGCCCGTGGCGGAGCTGTATTGCACCGAGAGGCCGTTCAGCGAAACGGGGGTCGTGCCCCGGTTGTAGATTTCGATGAAGTCGTTTTTGTAAGTGGAGCAGTTGGCCGTGCCGCACCCCGCCCCGCCGTAAATCTGGCTGATGACGAGATCGGGGCTGCCCTGTGCATAGGCAACTTGCGAAGCCGAGAACGCGAAGCCCAGCGCGAGCGTCGCGAGAGCAAAAGTATAGAATCTACGAAGGGGTTGCATTGAAACAATTCTCCTGAGAAAGTTTGGCAGTTGAAATGGAAAGTTGCCTAAGAGCAGCTTGTGGCCTGGTTCGTCGTTTGTGTTCGCGCGTGGGCGGGAGTCGTTTAACTAACGCCTTGTGATTCGGATCGCTGCTTAAATAAAATTCGGTGGAAACGAATTTCCATAGGCGTTGCGAGAATAAGACAGACGGCCGCGCGCGGTCAACTCTAACGCCCCGTGTTTCTGTTAAATCTTTTACCCGAACCCACCGCCCGCGCACGCCGCCGTCGCCTCAGCGCGTTTCGCCGCCTGCTGAAACTTTTTGCTCCCGCCTTCCATCTACCATACCAGTAAGAACGCGCACGCGCGGGCGGCGCGGCCGATCACTTGACGACTTCAAACTCGAAGTAGATGGTCTTGCCGCGAATCACGTAGCAGAGGTAAGTCTCCCAAAAGCGGCGGAGGAAGCGCAAGGACGGGTAGCGGTTGGAGAGGTTGACGAGAAATTCTATGCCGAGCGCGCGCCAGAGTTTGAGGAGCGTGACGCGGACGACGCGGGGGCGCAAAGTGACATCGCTGTAGAAGGCGAAGTCGGGGCGTTTGCCCGTGAAGTAGGCGAAGGATTCGGTCGTCAGGTGATGCCGGTGCGTGGGGTCTGTGTAGGAGGCGATGTCGGAGTAGTGGGGCGTGTCGAGGCGGATGAGGCCGCCGGGCTTCGTGATGCGGTGCAACTCCGCGACGACGGCCAGCACGTCGTCGATGTGTTCGATGACCTGATTGCCGACGATCACGTCGAACTCGTTATCGGGAAAAGGATAGGGCACGGCGTCGAGGTCGTGAATCACGTCGGCGTGCGTTTTCGGGTTGCTGTCGAGGCCGATGCTGCCGGGCGTCTTCTTGATGCCGCAGCCGATGTCGAGAATTTTCATCGCGGAGAAATTAACCCAAGTGCGCGTGCCCGCGCAAAATACGGGCGCGTTCGCGCGGCGCAAAATTTTCGGAACCACGCGGCCTGCGCCTCGTGAAATTGCCAGAAATCTCTCTCGGAGGATTGATTTATGTTCGTTAAAAAAACGGTTCTTTCCCTCATCATCGCACTCTTCGCATCCGTCGGCGCACAGGCGCAGGAGGCGCAAGGGGGCAGCGGCGGCGGCGGCGGGGGCGCGCGAGTTTTCGTCTCAGGCGGAGGCAATCATCTCGGCGTTTCGGTCGAAAGCGTGACGCGCGAAAACATGAACAGTTTCAACCTGCGCGGCGAGCCGCGCGGCGTGGCCGTGCGCGACGTGCTGGCGAACAGCCCGGCGGCGAAGGCGGGGCTGCAAAAGAACGACGTGATCCTGCGTTTCGACGGCGAGCAGGTTTCGAGCGCGCAGAAACTCCAACGCCTCATCAACGAGAGCGCGCCCGAACACACAGCGCGACTCTCCATCAGCCGCGGCGGCACGGAGCAGGAGTTGTCCGTCAAACTCGGCCGGCGTGAAGGTTTCGC
Organism: Pyrinomonadaceae bacterium; assembly: GCA_035644995.1. GTDB lineage: Bacteria > Acidobacteriota > Blastocatellia > Pyrinomonadales > Pyrinomonadaceae > JAIVJZ01. Next base: position 15,136 of record DASQNL010000652.1, read on the forward strand.
GCCGGGGGCGTTCGGTAATTTCAACTTCCCGCAAGGCCAGACCTTCAACTTCGACGCCGACGAGTTTAAACGTCGCGCCGAGGAGCTGTCGCGCAACTCGGAGGAGTGGAAGAAACGCGCGCAGGAGTTGGGGCGGAATTCCGAAGAGATGCGCCGTGGCCTGGAGAAGTTTCGCGCCGAAGGCTTCGGCAACAACAACAACTTCGCGCGCGTCTACGGCATGAGCGGCCGCCGCATCGGCATCACCACGCAAACCCTGAGCGAGCAACTCGCGAACTACTTCGGCGTGGCGGGGCGCGCAGGTCTGCTCGTTACCTCCGTCGCCGAGAACAGCCCGGCGGCGAAGGCCGGACTCAGGGCGGGCGATGTCGTCACGGAAGTCGACGGCACGCGTCTCAACAACGCGAACGAACTCTCGCGCGCCCTCAACCGCAAGGACGAAGGCGACGTGTCGCTGACCATCGTGCGCGACAAGAAAACGCGCACCGTTAAAGTGACGCCGGATCGCACGCAAAACAACCCGACGCTTTACACGCCGGGCGGCCTGGGAGCGGCCGCGCCCATGGCCTTGCTCGCGCCGCGCGTCATGGTTGCGCCGCGCGTGCCCTTGCCCGCGCTGCCCGCGTCGCCGCTCACGCCCGCGCCCCTCATCGCGCCGCGCCCGCTCGTCGCCCCGCGCATTCACGCCGCGCCGCCCGCCGTGCCGCCCGCCGTGCCGCTGGCGCCGCTGGCGCCGCTGCATTCCGGCACGTGGATTTTGTAAGCGGGACAGCCGCGCGGTCGGCGACCGGGCAAAGCCGCGCGATAACGGCGGCAGGCTAAAGTATCGGCCGCGCGAGCGACGGCGGAGTTAACAGCTCTCAGCGTCGGGCGAAGGAACTGGGCGATAACCATAGGCAGAAGCCCCGTGCGGGCGGCACATTCAATGTTGAATGTGCCGCCCGCACGGGGC
>DASQNL010000653.1:0-1663 GCA_035644995.1 Pyrinomonadaceae bacterium
GCCTCCGTGATGCCGTCGGTGTACAGCAGGATGATTTGACCGGCCTGTATGGGCAGGTAGTATTCGTAGTAGCGCGTGTCGCGGAACATGCCGAGCGGGATGCCGCCGCGTTCGATGAAGCGCGCGTTGCCTTCGCCGTCCATCAGGAGCGGCGGGTTATGGCCGGCGTTGGCGTAAGCCAGCGTGCGGTTCGTCGCGTCGAGCGCGCCGTAGAAGGCCGTCACGTACTGGTTGTTCTCTATCGACTCCCAGAGCAGATAGTTGACCTTCGACATCGAGATGTTCGGCGCGTAGCCGATGTGTATGGCGGCGCGCAAGGACGCACGCAGGAAGGCCATCAGGAGCGCGGCGGGCACGCCCTTGCCCGACACGTCTGCGATGACGATGCCGAGATGATCTTCGTAGAGACTGACGAAGTCGTAGTAGTCGCCGGAGACTTCTTCGGTCGAGAAGTTGTAGGCGCTGATGTCGAAGCCTTCGAGCACGGGGTCGCGTTCGGGCAGCAGTTCGAGTTGGACGTGGCGCGCGACTTCGAGTTGCGCTTGCAGGCGTTTCTTCTCGACCGACTGCTCGTAGAGCATCGCCTTCTCGATGATGATCGCGACCTGCGAGGCGAGCAGCAACAGGATTTCCAGATCGTCCGTCGTGTAAGCATTCTTCCGGTCGCTTTCGAGATCGAACGCGCCGATCACCTTGTCGTTCGAGATGATGGGCGCGACCATCTCCGAGCAGGTTTCGCGCCGCGCGTTGACGTAGCGCGGGTCGAGGCTCACGTCGGGCACGATCAGCGGCTCGCCCGTCTGCGCGGCGTACCCGAGCAGGCCCTCGCCGACTTTCAGGTGGAGGTCGGTCAGTTCGTTGATGTCATAGCCGCGCACGGAGGTCGTGCTGAAACCTTTGAGCGAGCCGAGTTCGTCCTCGCCCTGTTTCTTGCACTCGATCATGTAGATGCCCGCCGCGTCGTAAGGGAGGAGCGTGCCGAGCGTGTCCATCACGAGTTCGAGCACCTCGTCCACGTCGAGCGAGCGGCTGATCTTCTTCGTGATGTCCAGGAGCATCCGCAGCTTATCGACGACGCTCAATTGCGTCGCCGCTGTCGCCGCCGTCTCCGCCGCATCTTTAATCTGTTCGCTCATAAGGGGAAACCCGTCTCGCGCGCCCGCAAGATTATAAAGGATGGACAGCGAATTGTCCGTCGCCAGCTGTCAGTTGTCCGTCGTCCGTAGTCAGTTGTTCAAAACCCGTCTTTAGTAACTAGCTTGATAACCACATGCAACGGACAACGGACAACTGACTACGGACAAGCCTTTCCTTCGAGCGCGCTCTCCGTCAACAGCGCAAACTCCAACGCCGCCGCCGGTTGATCCCGGAAGAAGTCGTTGACATCGGCGGCGGGGAGCGTGACACGCGCGAGCGCGAGGCCGCGCGCGGCGAACAGTTCTTCGTAGCGACAGGCGGCGCGCTCGCCCGCCGCGTCCGGGTCGAGCGCACAGACGACGCGAAAGCGTCCGAGAGGCGCGAGCCATTCCGCTTTCAAGCCGCCCGCGCCGACTAATCCGACCGCCGCGAAGCCGTGCGCGAGCAGCGTCAGCGTGTCCGTAAAACCTTCGACGAGATAGACGACGCTCCCGCTCGCGAGTTCGCCCAAGCCGTCTATGTTGTA
>DASQNL010000654.1:0-5420 GCA_035644995.1 Pyrinomonadaceae bacterium
ATACGCGCCGCCGCGCGCAAAAGTTAAAGAACCGGCGGGCGCGGGGAGAGCGCGTATGCGCCTTCCATAATTTCGGATGCGGACGGCGCGCTCATCACTTCTTCTTCGGCGGACGGCGCGGGCGCGCGAGTCGCTCTTTCGGCGGCCGCTCGGTCTTCGCGCGAGGGGGCGCGGGCGCGCGGGCGAAGTAGCCGCTGCGATAGGTGAGCTTCAACTTTTGCTTGCGCAGTTCGGGGTTGACGACATCGATCCTGAGTTGGCGAAACGTGTTGTCGCGCGCCTTGTTGGTCGGCGAATAGGAGATGAGATATTGCGTGCGCAACTCGTGGTGAATCTGCCCGAAGGCGATGTTCAGGTCGACCTCCTCGTTTTCGACGATGAAGGCGCGGCCGCCCGTGCGCTCGGAGAGTTTCTTGAGCGCGCCGTCGTCTACGCCATCAAATTCCTCGTCGCCGATGCCGATGGCGTAGACGACCGCGTTGACGCCGATGACGGCCTCAATCGCCGCCTCTTTCTTCAAACGACTCGTCGAGTCTACGCCGTCCGAGAGCAGGATGATGGCGCGGCGCGTGCGTTCGGGCGTCTGCGAGAGCATGTCGGTGGCCGTCGCCCAGACGGCGTCCCAGATGGCGGTCGAACCTCTCAGCCCCGGATTGTTGTCGACGCCGGTGCGCGCGGCCTCTTGCTCCGCGCGCTCGTAGCTGAATTCTTCGTCCTTCGTCGGCGGCTCAGGGATTGCGATGCGGTCGATGGCGGCGTGCAAACTCGCGCGGTCGCCCGTCAAGTCTTGTTCGATGGTGGCGTCGCCGGTGAAGGAGATGATGGCGGCTCGGTCGCGGTCGGGGCGGATCACGGCGTCGATAAAAGCGTGCGCGGCGTCCTTCTCATCGGAGAGCGTTCTGACCTGCGAACTGCTGGTGTCGATGAGGATGGCGAGCGAGAGCGGCAGGTTCGTCTCACGCTGAAAGACGGAGATGGTCTGCGGCTCGTTGTTCTCGAAGATGCGCACGTCCTCCGGCCGGAGGGTGGTGACGAAGCGGCGATTCTTATCGGCGGCGTTGAAGATGACGTTGACGAGATTGGTTTCGACCTGCTCCACCTCGTCGCGCTCCTCCGCCGCGTCGGCCGGGGTCGGCGTCGGCGTCGGAGCCGGAACGGCCTGCGGTTGCCGCACCGGCGGCGCGGGCGTCTGCGCACCCGCGCGCGGATTGAAAGTCAGGGACGCGGCGAGCAGCAGCAGCGTCGCGGACAGGATGATGGCGATGGGCTTGGCGAAAAATCTCATGTCGCGTTCGGTCGTCTCCCTCTGGAAAACTTTCCCTGCACAAACGTCCACGCCCGTCGGGTTCGTCCGTCGCGGCGAACTTGAGAGGCGGCGCGCTTTCGGGGTTGGGGAGGAGTGCTTCCATTTTAACCCCTAGCGCGCCCTCCGGCCGAATCGGCCGCGAATAAAAAGCGGCGCGGCCAGTTGCCTGACCGCGCCGCCGTCCCTCCCCTTGCTCGTTACCCCTGGTTCGTTCCCGCTTGCTCGTTCACCGTCCGCACTACTGCTTGTCGCTCTTGTCCACCACCGACTTCAGAGCCAGGAAGGTGGGCGGCCAGAGGCCGACGAAAATGCCCGCCTGCTTGTTGCCGCTGAAAAAGAGCGCGAGCGACGCGCCGATGGAGCCGATGGTCAAGATATGAAACATGCTGAAACCCGTCGATTCAACGGTCGTGTTATCAATGGTCTTCAAGACCTTCTCGTACACATCCGTCCGGGTGGCTTCTCCGCCCCCGCCGTTGCCGCCGAGAATATCCGTCGCCGTGGCCGTACCTAATCCTTGTGCTGACATTACTCTAATCCCCTTTCACGATACTGTGTTGTCGTCTTTAACGCGCCCTTTAAGGGCGGCGATGCCGAACAGCACGGCGAGCGACGCCCCGGCGATCACGAAGCCCGCGAGCGGGCGTCGCCTCCTCGCCGGTTGGGTCGCAGCCTGAGGCGCGTGCTGTCCCGCCGGTGTCTTTTCTATGTTCTGCTTCGTCATATCCCTTCTGCCGCCGCCGAACCAGCCCCTTTATAGACGGTCTTCGTCGCGCGGTTGTCTGCAAAATCATGCAATTTTGTGCGAGACGCGCTTTTACTTTGACTGTCCGTGACGAATATGAGATAGATTTGCGCTTTAAAAATCAGCGACAAAATTTTGGCGGGAGGCGAGAAGCAAACTTATGAGTTTGATTGAGGCGATACACGCGCGCGAGATTCTGGACTCGCGCGGCAACCCGACGGTCGAGGCCGAAGTGTTCTTGATCGACGGGGAGACGGGGCGCGCGGCCGTGCCTTCGGGCGCGTCCACGGGCGAGCACGAGGCCGTCGAACTGCGCGACGGCGACAAAACGCGCTACGGCGGCCGTGGCACGCTCAAGGCCGTCGAGAACATCAACGGGACTATCGCCGACGCGCTCGAAGGCTTCGACGCGCTCGACCAGACCGAAGTTGACGCCGCGCTCATCGCCCTCGACGGCACGCCGACGAAAGCCAAACTCGGCGCAAACGCCCTGCTGGCCGTCTCGCTCGCCACGGCGCGCGCCGCCGCCGCCCATCTGGAGATGCCGCTCTACCGCTACCTCGGCGGCGCGAACGCGCGCACGCTGCCCGTGCCCATGATGAACATCATCAACGGCGGCGCGCACGCCGACAACAACGTGGACTTTCAGGAGTTTATGGTGATGCCCGTCGGCGCGGGGAGTTTCTCGGAGGCTCTCCGCACGGGCGCGGAAATCTTCCACGCGCTGAGAAGCGTCTTGAAGGGGCGCGGCCTCGCCACGGGCGTCGGCGACGAGGGCGGCTTCGCGCCGGATTTGCGCTCGAACGAAGAAGCGATTGAGACGATCTTGGAAGCCGTCGCGGCGGCCGGTTACAAGACGGGCGCGGAAGTCCTGCTCGCGCTCGACCCGGCGGCGAGCGAGTTTTACGACGGCAAGCATTACGTCTTCAAAAAATCCGACAAGCGAAAATTAACGAGCGACGAGATGGTGGCCTACTGGAAGTCTTGGGTCGAACAATACCCGATCATCTCCATCGAAGACGGCATGGCCGAGAACGACTGGGACGGATGGAAGACGATGACGGACGAGATGGGCGGGCGCGTGCAACTCGTCGGCGACGATCTGTTTGTGACGAACACGGATTTCTTGCGTCGCGGCATCGAGCGCGGCGTCGCCAATTCCATCCTGATCAAGGTCAACCAGATCGGCACGCTCACCGAGACGCTCGACTGTATCGAACTGGCGCGCACCAACCGGCGCACCGCCATCATCTCGCATCGCTCGGGCGAGACGGAAGACACCTTTATCGCAGACCTCGCCGTCGCCACCAACGCCGGGCAGATCAAGACCGGCTCGCTCTCGCGCACCGACCGCATCGCCAAGTACAACCAACTCTTGCGCATCGAAGCAGACCTCCGAGCCTCGGCGCGCTTCCCCGGCATGGGCGCGTTTTACCAACTTGAGACGGCGAATTTAAAATTCGCCAAGGGCGCGAAGGGCGCGAAGGGTTCGACCAAGAAGGCGCGCGCCGCCGGAAAATAGCGTTTGCGCGCGCCGGCGTTGTTTCGGAGAAAACACGCCCGGCGGCTTGGCGGGCGGCGGGCGCGCGCGGGCGAGAGAGTTTCAATCAGGGGAGAAACCGACAGTGACCGACAGACAAGGCCCGCTCGCGCTCATCGTGCTCGACGGCTTCGGCTACAGTTCCGCGCGCGAGGGCAACGCCGTGGCGCAAGCCTCGATGCCCTTCTATCAAGAGTTGCTGGAAAAGTATCCGCACACGCTCCTGCAAGCGTCCGGCGAATGCGTCGGCTTGCCCGCGGGAGTCATGGGCAACTCCAACGTCGGCCACCTCTGCCTCGGCGCGGGGCGCGTGCTGCGCACGGACGTGGAGCGCATCAACTACGAGATCGCGTCGGGCGAGTTTCGGCAAAACGAACCGCTCAACCACGCCTTGGACAACGCCCTCAAGCATGATCGCGCGTTGCATTTGATGGGCTTGCTCTCGGACGGCCTCGTCCATTCGTCGCAGGAGCACCTCTATGCCTTGCTGCGTATGGCGCACGACAAAGGCTTGCAGCGCGTCTACGTCCACTGCTTCCTCGACGGGCGCGACACGCCGCCGATGTCCGCCTACGGCTACGTCGAAGCGTTGCAGGTGCGGTGCGCGGAGATCGGCTGCGGGCGCATCGCCACCGTCTGCGGGCGTTACTACGCGATGGATCGCGACCAGCGTTGGGAGCGCACGGAGCGCGCCTACCGGATGCTGACGGGCGCCGAAGGGCAGCGCGTGATCGACCCGGTGGCGGCCATCAAGGAGTCTTACGAGCGCGGCGTGTCGGACGAGTTCATCGAGCCGATGATCGTCGCGCGCGCGCGCGCGGAGGGCGAGCCGGTGGCGACAATTCAGGACGGCGACTCCGTCGTTTTCTTCAACTTCCGCGCCGACCGCGCGCGCCAGATCACGGCCGCGCTCACGCAGGCCGACTTCGACGGCTTCGACGCGCCCGCGCGCCCCCCGGTCGGCTACGTCTGCTTCGCCGAGTACGACCGGACGTTCAACCTGCCCGTGGCCTTCCCGAAGACGCAGCCTTACAACATTCTCGCCGACGTGTTCGCCTCGGTCGGCGTGCGCAATTACCGCATGGCCGAAACCGAGAAGTATGCCCACGTCACCTACTTTTTCAACGGCGGCACGGAGCGCGAGTACCCGCACGAACGCCGCCTGCTCATCCCCTCGCCCAAAGTGGCGACCTACGATCTCGCGCCGGAGATGTCGGCCTTCAAACTCACGGACAAAATCCTGCGCGCCATTGAAGAGAATGAGACGGACGTGTTCATCGTCAACTTCGCCAACCCGGACATGGTCGGCCACACCGGCAATCTTGAGAAGACCATCGAGGCCGTCCAGCACGTAGACACCTGCCTCGGCTGGATCATGCGCGCCATGCGCACGGCGCGCGGGCGCACGCTCATCACCGCCGACCACGGCAACTGCGAGCAGATGATCGACCCCACCACGGGGCAACCGCACACCGCCCACACCTCCAATCTCGTCCCCTTCCACCTCATAGACGAAGCCTCCGTCGGCCTCAAACTCCGCGAGGGCGGCGCGCTCGAAGACGTAGCCCCGACCATGCTCGGCCTCCTCGGTTTGGAGAAGCCCGCCGAGATGAGCGGGCGCGACCTGCGCGAACTTTAACGACGCGCTTTCCGGGCGACGCGACCGCCGCATGAAGATGATTCCGCAGCCCGCGTCGAACCGGCGTGTGATGTAGCCGGTATCCCACCACGGAGACGTTTAAATGCTTCTTCTAAGGAGAAGAGGGAATAATATAGTTAGCCCGCCTATTATTTCTCAGGTACCGTAAAGATAGCTTTCAATTCTACAA
>DASQNL010000655.1:0-1758 GCA_035644995.1 Pyrinomonadaceae bacterium
GGGCGAGCGTGGCGGCGGTCATGCCGAAGATGTTGGTGTAGAAGTCGTGCGTCTCCACGATGTCGATTTCGCGCTCGCGGATGAGCGCGGCGCAGCGGCGCAGTTGCACGAGCATGTTGCGGTCGTAAAAGGAGGTGAGCGGAAATTCGGGGATGTCCGTGAAGCCCAGACGCTCGGCCTCCGCCCGCAGCACGCCCTCGCCGCTCAGGCACGCGAGGTGTATGTGATAACGCCCGCTCTCCTTCAACAGGCGCGCGAGTTGCACCACCTGCCGCTCGGTTCCGCCCTGCGCGAAGCTGTCTATGAAGAGGAGCACGTTCGGTTTCATCGAATCACATTTCCGCCCGCGGTCAGGCCGCGTGGCTATCTTCTCTCAACGCTTGCGCGCGGCTATCTTTCGCCGTCGTTTGCGCCTGACCGTTTTTCGCCGCCGCCGGCGCGCGGGTCTCTCCCGCCGTCGTATGCGCGGCCGTCTCGACCGCCGCTTTTGTCTCCGGCTCCGCCGCGACGACCGGCGCGCCCGCCGCTGCCGTTTCGCGCGCCTTGAGCGTCGCCATCGTCAGCCGCTCGACGTTATCGGCGGGCGGCTCGAAGACGTTCGCGCCGCGCTCGTGCCGCATCCACGTTTCGAGCACGAAGAGATACCACGTCTGCAACGACGCCTCGCCCGTCTCGACCTCGCGCGCAAACTTTTTGAGCGCGGCCTGCCCGTCGATCCAACCTTCGCGCGCGAGGATCGAATCCGCAAAGGTCTCTTCCACGCGCGCGCGCCAGCGTCCCGCCATCCAGCGTCCGGCCGGGATGCCGAAGCCGCGCTTGCGCCCGCGCGCCACGCGCTCGCCGATGCGACGCCGCGCCACCTCGCGCAAGATCGCTTTCAACGCGCCGCCCTGAAGGCGTAGATCGAGCGGCAGCGCGGCCGCATACTCCCACAACTTCTGATCCAGAAAGGGCGAGCGCGCTTCGAGGGCGTAGTGCATCGTCGCGCCGTCAACCTTCGGCAGGTATTCGCCGGTGAAGCGCGTGCGCCGGTCGTACTCCAAAAATTCCGCCAGCACGTTGCGCCCCGACTCGTGCGAACGCGGAATCTCGCGCTGCGCGAGCGTCGCGCCCGCCAGTCGCTCGCCGAGAATCGCGTTTCGCTCATAGACGGGCAGGCCGTCGCGCGCGTTCGTGACCGCGCCCAAACCTCCGGTCGTGTAGTCGAGAAACGAAGCGGCGCGGCGCGCGAGTCCGCGCCGGGGAAAGCGCGTGCGCAAGACGTTCGACCAGAGGCGCGCGGCGGCGGGCGGCGTGCGGCGCGCGAGGCGCGCGGCGAACCACAGGTAACGATGTTCGGGGTAGCCGAGAAACACGTCGTCGCCGCCGTCGCCCGTCAAGAGGACGGTGGCCGACGGCGCGACGGCGCGCGAGACGCGGAGCATGCCGAGCGCGGACGAACAGGCGAACGGTTCGGCGTAGGCGGCGGCCAACTCCGCCACGTCGGGCGCGTCCGCGGCGGAGAGATCGAGCACGCGATGAGAGATGCCGAGCGAGGCGGCCGTGGCGCGGGCGTCGGCCGTCTCGTCGAGCGGGTCGCCGGGCGTGCCGATGGTGTAGGCCGTCACGTCGCCGCCGAGTTTGGCGACCGCCCAGCAGACGAGGCTCGAATCCACGCCGCCCGACAAGAGCGCGCCGACCGGCACATCCGCGAACAGGCGCATCTCGACCGCACTCACGAACAGCCGCTCGACTTCTTCCACGGCCTCCGCGAACTTC
>DASQNL010000656.1:0-5266 GCA_035644995.1 Pyrinomonadaceae bacterium
GAGCCTCCACGATGAACACGTCATCGCCCAACTGCGCGCCAAATCGCGCCTGATAAACCGGCGCGCGCTCGTCACCGCCGTCGCCGTCACGCTGCTCACGCTGGCCTTTCCGCGCGTCTGAGTGCCGCGTCCGAAATGAAGCGCGCCGGACGCGCCGCCCCCGCCCCGCACAGCCCTTAGAATCCAACTTCCAAACGCCCCGCCCGGCGGCGACGCTTCCGCCGCTCATTTGACTTTTGAGCCTCTACCAGTGCTATTTTCATAGCCCCTCGGCCGGAGCGCGAACGTCGAAGCGCAAAAACGGGATGGGCGCGCAAGCCAGTAAATCGGCTTTTCGCGGCATCTAAACGGTGACGGCAGAGGGAATTTAAGGACACATCAGGGACACGTAGAGACATTTGCTGGCGTCCGTTAGCTGCGACGCCCCGGTCAGTTGAAGGGAACGGAATGACGAAGAATTTAGTGATAGTCGAGTCGCCCGCGAAGGCCAAGACCATCGGAAAATATCTCGGCGCGGACTACCGCGTGATGGCCTCGCTCGGCCACATCAAGGATTTACCGTCGAAGGGACTCGGCGTTGACGTGGAGAACGATTTCGCCACGTCTTACGAAGTGATCCCCGACACGAAGAAACGCAACAATAAGAAGACCGTCTCCGATTTGAAGAAGGCCGCGCGCGAAGCCGACGCCATCTATCTCGCGGCCGACCCCGACCGCGAAGGCGAAGCCATCTGCCAGCACCTCGCGGAAGAGATCGTGCCGAAGCGGCCGAAGAAACCTTCCTATCGCGTGATGTTCAACGAGATCACGAAACGCGCCGTGCAGGAGGCGTTCAAAGAGCCGAAGCAGATCGACGAAAATCTCGTGGACGCGCAACAGGCCAGGCGCGTGCTCGACCGCCTCGTCGGCTACAAAGTTTCGCCGCTTCTGTGCCGCACGGTCGGCGGGCGTTTGAGCGCGGGGCGCGTCCAGTCGGTCGCGCTGCGGATGGTGGTCGAGCGCGAACGCGAGATCGAGAAATTTCTCAAGACCGAATACTGGACGGTGACGGCGAACCTCGCGGCCGCCCTGCCGCCCGCGTTCGACGCGCGCCTCGTGCGCATCGATGACTTGACGGTGAAGACGGGCGGCTTCGATCAGGAAACGAAGAAGAACGAGATTTTGATCGGGACTGAGGCGCAGGCCGCCGAGATCGTCGCGGAGGCGCAGGCGCAAACATTTCGCGTCGCGGACGTGACGACGAAGGAGCGCAAGCGCAACCCCGTGCCGCCCTTCATCACGTCGAAGTTGCAGCAGGAGTCGGCGCGCAAACTCGGCTTCGCGGTGAAGAAGACGATGATGGTCGCGCAGAAACTTTACGAGGGCGTCGAGATCGGCGCGGAAGGCGCGGTCGGCCTCATCACCTACATGCGCACGGACTCGACGCGCGTTTCCGAGACGGCTCTCGGCGAGGTGCGCGCCTTCGTCGGCACGCAGTACGGCGAACAGTACTTGCCGGAGAAGGCGATCCACTATCGCTCGAAGAAAGACGCGCAGGACGCGCACGAGGCCATCCGTCCCTCCGACGTGTCGCGCACGCCCGATTTGCTGGCGCGATACCTTTCGAGCGAGGAGTTGAAACTGTATCGCTTGATCTGGCAGCGGTTCGTGGCGTCGCAGATGATGCCCGCCGTCTTCGACCAGACGACGATTGACATCGCAGCCGGTCGCTTCACGTTCCGCGCGAGCGGGTCGGTCTTGAAGTTCGACGGCTTCCTGCGCGTCTACGAGGAAGGCCGCGACGAAAAATCGGAGGAGGACGAAGAGGCGGCGCGCAAACTGCCGCGCGTGGAGCAGGGCGAGACCTTGAATTTGAACGCCATCCTGCCCGAACAGCATTTCACCGAGCCGCCCCCGCGCTACAGCGAGGCGACGCTCGTCAAGGCTCTCGAAGAGAAGGGCATCGGGCGGCCTTCAACCTACGCGGCGATCATGACGACCATTCTCGACCGCGAGTACGTCGAAAAACACGAGGCGCGTTTCCACCCGACCGCCCTCGGCACCACCGTCAACGACCTGCTCGTCGCCAGTTTCGGCGACCTCTTCAATGAGTCGTACACGGCGCGGATGGAGGAGGAACTAGACGAGATCGGCGAGGGGAAATTGAAGTGGACGGTCGCGCTTCAGGAGTTCTACGGGAAGTTTGCGAAGGACTTGAAGGTCGCCGAAGTCGAGATGAAGAAGAAGAAGGTGGAGTCCATCCCGACCGACGAGAAGTGTGAAAATTGCGGCGCGGGAATGGTCATCAAGTTCGGCCGCTTCGGTCAATTCCTCGCCTGCTCGAACTATCCCGAATGTCGCACGACGCGCGAGATCGCGAAACCCGCGACAAGCGACGCCGCGGCGAGCGATGCCGCCATGACGGCGGCGGCCGGGGGCGCGGCGGCGAAAACGGGCGAAGCGGGCGGCGCGGCGGAAGGCGAAGAGGCGGAAGTGTGCGAGTTGTGCGCGAAGCCGATGGCTTTGAAGCGCGGCCGCTTCGGCCAGTTCCTCGGCTGCACGGGCTACCCTGACTGCCGCAACATCCGCAAGATCGACCGCAAGGGCGTGGTGGCCGCCGCGCCCGTGCCGCTCGACGAGACGTGCCCGGTGGACGGCGCGCACCTCGTCCGCCGGCAAGGACGCTTCGGCGAGTTCGTCTCCTGCTCAAACTACCCGACGTGCAAGTTCATCAAACGTGAGACGACCGGCATCGCCTGCCCGCGCCCCGATTGCAAGGGCGAGATCGTGGTGAAGAAGTCGAAGCGCGGCAAAGTCTTCTACGGCTGCTCGGAGTATCCGAAGTGCGACGCGGTTTACTGGGACAAGCCAATCGGCGAGCCTTGCCCGGAGTGCCACGCGCCGTTCCTCTTGGAGAAGACGACGAAGAAGGGCACGGCGCGCTCGTGCGCCAACGAGGAATGCGGCTACAAGACCGAGCCGCTGCCCGCCGCGCCGCCCGCAACGACCGAACCGGCGGCGAGCGGCCACGATTCACGCCTCGCACGATAAGAAGGCTGTGTGAAAAGTAAAGCTGTCTGTGTCCCGCAGGGACATTTGATAATAGCCCGGCCATTGATGGCCGGGATGGTGAATGTGTCCTTGACATGGAGTCCCGGAGGGACGATTGAATGGTGATGAACATTCAATCGTCCCTCCGGGACTCAAACTTTATCCCGCTACCTGATTCCCGGCGATAAATCGCCGGGCTACTATCAATCGTCCCTCACGGGACTCGTTCAAACAGCTCCTAAGAGCTGAGGCGCATTTCCAATCTCGCACCGGGAGGACGAGTCGCAAGGCTCGTCCTCTTTGAGTTTCCCGCTCAAACGCGGCCGCGCTGAAACTTTCCCGCCCGCGCGAGAGTATTATCAACTTCCCTCGAAGGGCAGTTCCGCTCGCCTGTTCGCAGGTTTAAATTTTAAGGCAACAACTTTAGGAGTCCATTTTATGTCTCGACGCAATCTGGCAGTCGCTTTGCTACTGGCCTGTTCAGCGCTGACGAACGGTCTGCCCGTCATGGCGCAGCAACCGGCCGCCGCGCCCTCCGCCGTCGTCGCCGCCCCGGCGCGGACGCCCGACCCGAACGACCCCATCGCGCGCATCAAGGACGAGGGACTGAACCGCTCGCAGGTGATGCAAACCCTGAGCTATCTCTCCGACGTGATCGGGCCGCGCCTGACCAACTCACCCGGCATGAAGCGCGCCAACGAGTGGACGCGCGACCAGATGACGAAGTGGGGCATGCAGAACGCGAAGCTCGAAGCCTGGGGGCCGTTCGGGCGCGGCTGGACGTTGAAGCGTTTCTCGGCCGAAGTCGTCGAGCCGTTGAACATCCCGCTCATCGCCTACCCGAAGGCGTGGTCGCCCGGCACGAACGGCACGCTGAACGGCGAGGTCGTCTACGTGGACGCCGCCGACGCGGCCGGTCTGGATAAGTATCGCGGCAAACTCAAAGGGGCGATTGTTTTGCTGGCTCCCATCCGCAAAATAGAAGCGCACTTCGAGCCGCTCGGCACGCGTCTCACCGAGAAAGAATTGCTCGCGCTCGCCAACGCGCCCGACCCGGCCTCAACTCCGCCGCGCCCGCAGTTTCAAGCGACGCCTGAATTTATCGCGCAGTTCATCCTGAATTTGCGGAAGACGAAATTCATCGCCGACGAAGGCGCGGCCATGATCCTGGAGCCGGGGCGGGGCGACGGCGGCACGATCTTCGTGCAGGGCGCAACCGTGCCCCCGCAGTCGATTCCCGACACTATCGACCCGTCCTCCTTTCAGTCGTTCTTTCGCCGCGGCGTCTCGGCTTACGATAAGAACGCGCCCGTGTTTCCGCCGCAGGTCGTCGTCTCCGGCGAGCACTACAATCGCATGCTGCGCATGATTCAAGCGGGCGAGCGGGTGCGCCTGAACGTCAACCTCGAAGTGCAGTTTCAGGATCAAGACTTGATGGGCTACAACACGGTGGCCGAAATTCCCGGCGGCGACTTGCGCGACGAAGTGGTGATGCTCGGCGGCCACATGGATTCGTGGCACGGCGGCACGGGCGCGACCGACAACGCGGCCGGCTGCGCCGTGGCGATGGAGGCCGCGCGCATCCTGATGGCCTTGAACCTCAAGCCCCGCCGCACGATCCGCGTCGCGCTCTGGAGCGGTGAGGAGCAGGGCTTGCTCGGCTCGCGCGCCTACGTCAAAGAGCACTTCGGCGAGATCGTCACGCCGACGCCGCAGCCCACGCCGCCCGGCGCGGGCGAAGGCCGACCCACCGCCGCGCCGACCCCCGCGCCGCGCGGTCGGCTCGTCACCAAACCGGCCTATGATAAGTTCGCCGGCTACTTCAATCTCGACAACGGGACGGGGAAAATTCGCGGCGTCTACCTACAGGGCAACGAGGCCGTCCGCCCGCTTTTCCGTTCGTGGCTCATGCCCTTCCGCGACATGGGCGCGCAGACGCTCTCCATCTCCAACACGGGCGGCACGGATCATCTCGCCTTCGACGCCATCGGGCTGCCCGGCTTCCAGTTCATTCAGGACGAAGTGGAGTACGACACGCGCACGCACCACTCGAATCAAGATGTCTTCGACCGCATCCAGGCCGACGACATGAAACAGGCGGCCATCATCATGGCCGCCTTCGCTTACCAAGCCGCCATGAGCGACCAGAAGCTCCCGCGCAAACCCGCGCCGCCGAGGTAAGCGGAACGGGCAAAGGTAAGAGGAAAAGGGGAAAAGGGTAAGGGGGAAAGGGTAA
>DASQNL010000657.1:0-8353 GCA_035644995.1 Pyrinomonadaceae bacterium
TCCCGGCGGCGAGCAGTTGATAGCCGAGCGTGTTCAATTCGCCCTCGGCGAAATCATAGGTCGCGGCTTGCGTCGCCTTGAGTTCGCGGTACTGCTTGACGGCCGCCGCCACGTCGTTGCGCTCCGTGAAGGTCTTCATCAACACTTCGGCGATGGACTGTTTCGGCATCTCGAAGGGCTGGTTGTAGAGGATGTTCGTCAGGTCGCGGGTGATGCGGCCGAGTTTCTCGCCCTGCGAGGTGTTGTCCAAAAGGACGATGAGATGTTTCTGCTCCGGGTAACGGGTCAGGAGCGTGCTGAAGCCGTGGATGCCGCCGCTGTGCGCGACGGAGTTGATGACCTCTTTCGACTGCGGCAGCGTCACCTTCGAGATGCCCCACCCGTAGGCGTAGTTGTCGAGGAACGGCTTATACATGACTTCCTTGCTTTTAGCCGAGACGATCTTGTCCGCGTAGAGCGCCTGATCCCAGAGGTACAAATCTTCCACGGTCGAATAGAGCGAACCGGCGGCGTAGGGAATGGACATGTCGAGGTAAGGCGCGTTGACGTAGCCCGCGGGGGTCTTCTGGTAGCCGGAGGCGCGTTTGCTCAGGATCGTGTTGTGGCGGTCGTAGCCGCTGTTCTTCATGCCGAGCGGGTCGAAGATATTCTCTTTGATCACTTGCTCGTAAGGCTTGCCGTGAATTTTTTCGATGATCGCGCCGAGCAGGAAGTAGCCGGAGTTGTTATAGCGAAACTTCGCGCCCGGTTCGAATTCGAGATCGCCGCTCGCGTACTTTTTGACGAACTCGGCGACCTGATAAGGCGTGCGGCTCGCTTCCTCCATGAACTTCGGCAGCGACGTGTAACTGGGGATGCCGGAGGTGTGCGTCAAGAGGTGATGAATGGTCACTTTGTCGCCCACGTCCTTGCGATAGTCGGGCAGGTAGTCGGAGAGTTTGCCGTCGAGTTTGAGCTTGCCCTGATCGACGAGTTGCAGGATGAGCGCGGCGGTGAACTGCTTGGTGATCGAGGCGAGCCGGAACTTGGTGTCGGCCTCGTTCGGCACGTTCCATTCCATGTTCGCCAGCCCCAGCCCCTTTTTATAAATGACCCTGCCGTTCTCCGCGACGAGCGCCGCGCCGTTGAACTGCCCCGTCTTGTTGGCGCGCGCCAGATATTCTTCGATGCGCGCGGCCTTATCGCCGCCTTGCGCCGACGCCGCGGGCTGCAAGGCCAGCGCGACCAACACGACCAACAGCCACGCGCCTCTCAGGCGCGCGAATCCTGCGACTCTCTTCATCTCTCGTTCTCCTCAAAATTGATGTTCCAGATTGTGACCGACAAGCGAGCAAACCCGCGACCGGCGAGCGAGCGTGTTAAGGCAATACGCGGGCGCGGCGTCGAGAGTTCCGGCGAGTTGGAGGCGGGAGGCATGCGCAGGCTTGAAACCGGAACCATTCGACACGGAGGCGCGGGAGAGAGGGCGCGGCGCGGAGAAAACTGTTTGGGATCGCTGAGGTGAAGTTCTCAGCCCGGCTGCGCTTCCGCCGTGCGCCCTCCCTCTCTGCGCTCCGGCGTCGGCGATGATGGTGAAGGCGCTTGCTTTGCAGGCCGGTTATATCTTGCTCTGCAGGCCGGTTATAAAATCTTCTATTCGCTCAGTTGACGAGCGCGCCGAGGAGGGCGTCCATGTCCGCGCCGGCCGGGAGTTTCGCCCGCAGGCCGTCCTGCCGCTCTTGCCACTTGCGGAAGGAAACCGCCCGCAACTCGTCCCACTGCGCGCGCGGCACGCGCCGAAAGGCCGCGACCACCAACGGGTCGAATTGTCGCCCCGCGAACTCTTCCAACTCGGCCACCGCCACCTCGTAAGAGCGTCCCACGCGATAGACGCGGTCGCTCGTGATCGCATCGAAGGCATCGGCGACGGCGAAGATGCGCGCGTTGAGGTCGATCTCCCCGGCGCGCAAGCCCCGCGGGTAGCCCGTCCCGTCCCACTTCTCGTGGTGCTGCCCGACCACCCGCGCCGCGCCTTCCAAAAATTCGATGCCCTGTAGAATCTGCTGCCCGTGAACGGGATGCCGCCGCATGTTCACCCATTCCTCCGCGCAGAGTTGCGCGGGCTTGTGCAGGATCGCGTCCGGCACGCCGATCTTGCCGATGTCGTGCAGGAGGGCGCCGAACTCCAAAGAGCGCAACTCCTCCTCGTTCAAATCCAACTCGCGCCCCAGACGCAGGCTGAAACTGACGACGCGCTCCGAGTGGCCGTGCGTCTCGCGGTCGCGCGTCTCCAGCGCGGCGGCGAGGGCTTTCAGAGTCATGCGGTATGAATCTTCGAGCGTCGCCAGCGTGCGGTCGAGTTCCGCCGTGCGCTCGGCCACCAACTCTTCGAGGTAATTTTCGTAACGACGTTTCGCATCTCGCAAACGCTTGTGTTCGAGCGCGCGCCTGACGGCCGCTTCGACGTGGCGCAGGTCGAAGGGCTTCGTCACGTAGTCGAACGCCCCGGCGCGCAGAGCCTCAATCGCGCTCTCGACCGTCTGCGCGCCGCTCACCATCACGACGACGGCGTCCGGCGCGATCTCGCGCACGTGCGGGATCATCTCCAGGCCGCTCATCCCCTCCATGTTGATGTCGCTGACGACGACATCGAAACGCATCGTGCGCAGACGCGCCAACGCGGCCTCCGCCGAAGCCACCAACTGGCAATCGTAGTCTCCGCCCAGCAGTTCAGAGAGGACGTTGCGAATCTCCTGTTCATCGTCCGCGATCAAAATGCAGGCGCGCTCGCCGCTGGCTGGAAACATAGAGACACTTCCGCCTTCGTCTGACAGATTCTTAAAGTTTAAGGTTGGGATTCGGGCTGCACGCGCATCATTTCCTTCGACCCGCGCATTCCCCGCTGAACGCAACTATCTTACAGATTCGCCCCTCTCCGCACAACTACTATTTCCCCCGCCCATCCGCCCACGGCCGAAATCCAAACGCGCCCCGCAACCGCAGTTGACGCCGCATCGGGCGAACCTCTATCATGCAAACTCTTCTCCCGCCGGAGTGGCGAAATCGGTATACGCACTAGACTCAAAATCTAGCGAGGGCAACCTCATGGGGGTTCGATTCCCCCCTCCGGCACTCTACACCACCAACAGAGGTTTCATCTGGCTGGAATAATATTCTTCCAGCATAGCCTTGGCTTTCTTAAAATACCCATATTCAGAAGTATTGATCACAATCAGGGCACACCCGATGGATTGAATTTCTATTCGCTTCATTACATCGGCAGCTTGAATCTTCTTGAACTTAGACTCGCCGAACAAGGGGAAGTAATGAATCGGGCCATTGAGTTCAATCGCTAATCTGATACTAGGTATGAATATGTCAACCTCAAGCCCCGAAGGCAAAAGAGTGCGATCATTTTGAGTAATGATAATGTGTGGGAAATCTTTGCGGATTAAAGCGCACAAGTAATCTTCTGCTTTACTGCGACGCGTAGCTCCAAAATTCTTATATCGGTTATTGTACTGAGCAGAACAAGAGCGAGAACAGAAGTGCCCGCGTGTCCTTATTTATCTCGACTCCATGTTTTCTAAACAGAGTCTTACAGTTAGCGCAACGCACTTCCTGAGAAGTGCGCCGTGCATGCCGAGCACAGGTTTGGCTACAGTATTTTCCCGTTGCGCGTTCAACCGCCCGATGTACTCGGTGCTTCTCCAGAAAGAATTCTTCATTGCAATGGAAGCATTGCAATTTGGCAATTCCGTTTCTATCCAAATGGACGAACTCTTCTAATGGTGTAAGTAACTTCATACCTGTAGCTATAACCGAATCAAGACTGACTAACTAAGACCTACAGCATTAATGATGGCGGGGAAATAACATTCAGCATTCGGCAAGCCTTCTTAATGCTTGCTACTTACTGAACCTAAATTTATTCGCGCTCATGGGGACAATAGCCCTTGATAGCCCTACCAAGATTGCAGTTGAAGCAAAGGACTCTAAAACCAGAGGGATATTTATATTTCCGCAGCCACCGGTAAGTATGGTGATATATTTGCTTCTTGTGAGCAGTCCCACCCCCGTCAATATGGTCAACAGTCAAAAACTCTAAGTGATTCTCGCCACAGCAAGCACAAAGATTTTGTCCATTGCTGTAGTAAGAGATAGCCTCAATTCTGTTTCTCTTGTCATACTCCTTACCCACATCAGGATTAACTTTTTTCCACGCACGACATATTTCTTGATGACAAGCCTTACATTGAGAGGCAGGACGACTATTTTTACGATAGAATTCACTAACCGACTTGAAACATTTACAGCGGCTACACTGTTTTTCCTGCGGAAGCTGCGATGATAAAGATTGGTTAGAGGAGGTGCGTTGTTCAGCCATTCGCCAAGCTCCTAAATAGACTGTAGTTGATTATAATCTCGACAATGTTTGTTATTATATCAGGAATAAGAATTTCGACTCCGACCTCCGGCATCAAAGTTTTCCTGTAAAATTAGCAAGTTCACCTTCCCGTGATGAAGACCGGTTTTATCTAAGCCGCTCAATTTCCACATTCATTTCCACATTCAAGGTAAAAAGAGAGGCCGGGCGCGGCCGTTTAGCGTCTCTTGCATTGAATGCGGGGGAGCGGCTATCTTTCTCGTCACAGTAACAAATCGAGTGGTTAAAAATCGGGTTCGCGGGGAAAGGCAGGCGAAAGAGATGTCGGGCGAAGTGAAACTGCGCAATGATCCGCTGTGGTTTAAGGATGCCGTCTTTTATGAAATCTACGTGCGCGGCTTTTACGACTCGAACGCGGACGGCATCGGCGACTTCCGCGGCCTGGCGGAGAAACTCGACTACCTCCAATGGCTCGGCGTGGATTGCATCTGGCTGCTCCCGATGTACGCCTCGCCTTTGCGCGACGGCGGCTACGACATCGCCGACTTCTATGCGATGCTCCCCGAATACGGCACGCTCGAAGACTTCAAAACGTTTCTCGGAGAAGCGCACGCGCGCGGTATCCGCGTCATCACAGACCTCGTCGTCAATCACACCTCGGACACTCACGAGTGGTTTCAAGAGGCGCGGCGGTCGCCCGCGTCGCCCAAGCGCGACTGGTACGTGTGGAGCGACGACCCGCACAAGTACCGGGAAGCGCGCATCATCTTCACGGACACGGAGCATTCCAACTGGACTTGGGACGAAGCGGCGCAGGCGTTCTACTGGCATCGCTTTTTCAGTCACCAGCCCGACCTCAACTATGACAACCCGGAAGTGCGCCGGGCGTTGCTCGACGTGGTCTCCTTCTGGCTCGACCTCGGCATCGACGGTTTCCGCGTGGACGCCGTCCCCTATCTCATCGAGCGCGAGGGGACGAACTGCGAGAATTTGCCGGAAACGCACGAGGTGCTGAAAGAGTTGCGCGCGCACGTCGAAGCGAACTACCCGAACGTGCTGTTGCTCGGCGAGGCGAACCAGTGGCCGGAGGATGTGGTGGAGTATTTCGGCGACGGCGACGAGTTTCACATGAATTACCACTTCCCGATCATGCCGCGTCTCTTCATGGCGCTCAGGCAGGAAGACCGCCGCCCCATCGTGGAAATTTTGGAGCGCACGCCCGACATCCCGGAGAACTGCCAGTGGGGGATGTTTCTGCGCAATCACGACGAACTGACGCTGGAGATGGTGACGGACGAGGAGCGCGATTATCTCTACAACGAATACGCGAAGGACAGGCGGATGCGTCTGAACGTCGGCATCCGCCGCCGCCTCGCGCCGCTCATGGACAACAGCCGCCGCCGGATCGAATTACTGCACGCGCTGCTCCTCAGTCTGCCCGGCTCGCCCTTCCTCTACTACGGCGACGAGATCGGGATGGGCGACAACATCTACCTCGGCGACCGCGACGGCGTGCGCACGCCGATGCAGTGGTCTGCGGATCGCAACGCCGGTTTCTCGCGCGCCGATTTCGAGCGGCTCTATTTCCCGGTCATCAGCAATCCGGTCTACGGTTATCAATCGGTGAACGTCGAAGCGCAGCAGCGTTACGATACGTCGCTGTTGAACTGGATGCGCCTGATGATCAGGCTGCGCAAGGAGCACCGGCTGTTCGGGCGCGGGCGGATGGAGTTCGTCAAGCCGGAGAACCGGAAGATTTTCGCCTTCACGCGCGAGTACGAGGGCGAGATCGCGCTGTGCGTCTTCAACCTCTCGCAGGTGGCGCAGCCCGTGGAACTCGATCTGACGCGATACGCGGGGCGCACGCCCGTCGAGATGTTGGGACGCACCCCGTTTCCGCGCATCACCGAGGCCGCTTACCAACTCGCGCTCGCGCCCTTCGGCTTCTACTGGTTCATGCTGGAAGAGAACTTGAAGGCGCAAAGAAGACAAAGAAGACAAAGAAGTTTGGAATTGAATTAGTCACACACGAACAAGGGGCACATATGTCGGCAAATGAAAACACTGATGGTCGTCTCGTCGTCGTCTCAAACCGGCTGCCGTTTACTTTGAAGCGCGCGGGCGACGCGTCGTGGCGCACGGACAGGAGCACGGGCGGACTGGCGACGGCGATGGGGCCGATCCTCAAGCGCACGGGCGGCATCTGGATCGGTTGGTCGGGCGACTCGTCCGACCCGCAAGACGAGCGGCGGCAAAAGACGCTCGCGCGTTGGGCTGAACGCGAGCGTTACTTCGCCGTGGACATCCCAGCGGAAGTCGCCGAAGGCTTCTACGAAGGCTACTCGAACCAGACGCTCTGGCCGCTCTTTCACCAGTTCCCTTCGCTCCTGAACTTCAAGCCCGAACACTGGCAGGCTTACCGTGAAGCCAACCGTCTCTTCCGCGACGTGGTGCTCGAACACCTGCGCCCCGGCGACATCGTCTGGGTACACGACTACCAGTTGATGCTGCTGCCGGAACTTTTGCGCGAAGCCATGCCCGATGCGCGCATCGGCTTCTTCCTGCACATCCCCTTTCCCTCTTCGCCGATCTTTCGCCTGCTCCCGCGCCGCGAGGAACTCTTGCAGGGCTTGCTCGGCGCGGACTACATCGCCTTCCACACCTACAGCTACCTGCAACACTTCCGCGCCTCCACCTTGCGCATCCTCGGCCTCGACAGTCGCATGGACAGGCTGGAAGTCGGCGGCCGTTCCGTGCGTCTCGACGCGCTGCCCATCGGCATCGCGCCGCGCGAGTTCACGGAACCCCTCGCGCACGACGCGGAGACGATCAAACGACGCGACGAACTGCGCGCGCGCTTCGAGGGGCGGCGCGTCCTGCTCGGCGTAGACCGCCTCGACTATACGAAGGGCATCCCGGAACGTCTGCGCACCTTCCGCCGTTTGCTCAAGCAGTCGCCGAACTTGCGCGGCCGGGTGGTTCTCATTCAGGTGGCCGTCCCTTCGCGCGAAGTGATCCCGATGTACAAGGAACTGCGGCAGGAGGTGGACGAACTCGTCGGCAAGATCAACGGCGAATTTTCGACGCCCGACTGGACGCCCATCACCTACATCCGGCGCGGCATCCCGCCGACGGAACTCGCCGCGCTCTATTCAATCGCAGACCTCGCGTGGGTCAGCCCTCTGCGCGACGGGCTGAACCTCGTCGCCAAAGAGTACGTCGCGTGCCAGCAGGACGGCGCGGGCGCGCTCGTGCTCAGCGAGTTCGCGGGCGCGGCCTCGGAGATGGGCGAGGCGTTTCTCGTCAACCCTTACGACGAGGAGCGCACGGCCGAGATCATCGAACGCGCGCTGGAGCTTCCCGCAGACCAGAGACGCGAACGCATGAGCGCGCTCCACAAGCGCGTGCTGCGCAACAACGTCTTCGCGTGGGGCGACCGCTTCATCGCCAACCTGCGCGAGGCGGCGAGCGAGCGCACGGATAATTTCTCGGAGAAGCCGCAGGAGTTGCCCTTCGAGACGGCGGTCGCGGCGTTTCAAGCGGCCGCGGGGCGTCGCCTCTTGCTCGACTACGACGGGACGCTCGTGCCTTACGCCAATCGCCCGCAGGACGCCGTGCCGCCCGCCGAACTGGTCGAGTTGCTTGCCGCGCTCGCCGCCGACCCATCGACGACCGTGACGGTCGTCTCCGGCCGCTCGCGCCACGATCTGGAAAGATGGTTCGGCGACGTGAAAGACTTGTGGCTCGCGGCCGAGCACGGCGCGATCATGCGTTCGCCTGAGACGGTGCAGTGGGAGGCGTATCGCCCCGACTACACGAGCGACTGGAAGGAGCAGGTCTTCCCCGTCCTCGAACACTTCATGGATCGCACACCCGGCAGCCTGATCGAGGAGAAGGAGTTTTCGCTCGTCTGGCACTATCGCATGGCCGACCCGGAGTTCGGCGAATGGCTCGCCAACGAACTCGTCTCGAACCTCGAACAGATGC
>DASQNL010000658.1:0-10217 GCA_035644995.1 Pyrinomonadaceae bacterium
ATTCAATGAAGAAATGAGTCAATGAATCAATCCCCGATTCCCCAATCGTTCGAGGTGTCTCCATGAATACATTCGCGCAAGACCTCCGCTACGGTTTTCGGATGCTCTGGAAGAGTCCGGGGTTCACGCTCGTCACGGTGCTCGCGTTGGCTCTCGGTATCGGGGCGAACACGGCGATCTTCAGCGTCGTCAATACGGTGCTGCTGCGCCCGCTGCCGTATCCGAACGGCGAGCGCATCGTCTTCATCGGCGAGTGGGCGCAGCAAGTGCCGGAGATGTCCGTCTCCTACCCCAATTTTATCGACTGGCGCGAGCAGCAGCAGACGATGGAGCAGATCGCCGCCTTCCGCAGCGCGAATTATGTGTTGACGGGCGTGGGCGAACCCGAACGACTCGACGGACGGCAAGTGTCCGCCGCCTTCTTCAACGTGCTCGGCGTGACGCCCGCGCTCGGGCGCAGTTTCTCCCCCGACGAAGACAAACCGGGCGGCAACCCCGTCGCGCTCATCAGCCACGGCTTCTGGCAGCGGCGACTCGGCGGCGACCCCTCGATCCTCAACAAGCCGATCCAACTCAGCAACGAGAGTTTTACCGTCATCGGCGTCTTGCCGCAGACGTTCGAGTGGCAGTCGCCGGTGGACGTGTTCGTCCCCATCGGCCTGCGCTCCGACCTGCCGCACATGGTGGAGCGCGGCAACCATCCCGGCATCTACGTGCTCGGTTTGCTCAAGCCTAACGTCTCGATCGAGCAGGCGCGCACCGAGATCAAAGCCATCGCCGAACGCCTCGCCAAGCAATACCCCGACTCCAACGGCGGGAACAGCGCGGTCTTGGATTCGCTGCAAGCGCGCGCCGTCGAAGACATTCGCCCCGCGCTTCTGATCCTGCTCGCGGCCGTCGGCTTCGTGCTCTTGATCGCGTGCGCCAACGTCGCCAACCTGCTGCTCGCCCGCGCCGCCTCGCGCTCGAAAGAGATCGCGATTCGCACCGCGCTCGGCGCGGGTCGGATGCGCATCATCCGGCAATTGCTGACCGAAAGTTTGCTGCTCTCGATGATGGGCGGCGTGCTCGGCCTCCTCTTCGCCATGTGGGGCATCGACGCGCTGCTGGCCGCGCTGCCCGAAGACGTGCCGCGCTTGCTCGTCGCCGGGATCGGGCTGGACGCGCCCGTGCTCGTCTTCACGCTCGCCGTCTCCATCGTGACGGGCTTGCTGTTCGGCCTCGCGCCCGCGCTGCAAGCCTCCAAGTCGAACTTGAACGAGACGCTGAAAGACGGCGGACGCACCTCCGCGGGCGTGGGTCGCCAGCGCGTGCGCAACATGCTCGTCGTCTCCGAAGTCGCGCTCTCGCTCCTGCTCCTCGTCAGCGCGGGGCTGCTCAGCAAGAGTTTCATGCGCTTGCAGCAGACCGACCTCGGCTTCGACCCGACGAACGTTTTGACGTTGCGCGTGCCGTTGCCGGAGGCGCGCTACAAAGAGAACGCGAAGGTCGAGAATTTTTGGGACGAACTGCTGCGGCGCGTGCGCGCGCTGCCCGGCGTCGAGAGCGCGGGGCTGACGCGCGGCTTGCCGATGAACGGCGGCATCGAATCCGGCGTGATGATGGAGGGGCAGGAAACGACGAACCCGAAAGATGTGACGATGGCCGTCAATCTATACGCCGAACCCGGCTACTTCAAGACGATGAACATCCCGCTCGTCAGCGGTCGTTACCTCTCCGAGCAGGATACGAAAGATGCTCCGCTCGTCGTGATGGTGGACGAAATGTTCGTCGCCCGCCTCTCTCCCAACGCAGACCCCATCGGCAAGCGTCTGCGCATCGGCGGCGACCGCGCTCCCTTGCGCACCATCGTCGGCGTCTTCAAGCACATGAAGCATTACGCGCCGGATGAAGAAGGGCGCGTCGAGATTTACACGCCTTACCGGCAGGTTCCGGCCGAGTCGTTCGCCGCCTCGAACCGCAGCCTGTGGCTCGCCGTCAAAACCAAGGGCGACCCGACGAGTTTAGCTCCCGCCATCCGGAACGAAGTTTTGCAGATGGACAAGGATCAACCGATCTCGAACGTCGGCACGATGGAACGGATCGTCGCCGCGACGGTCGCACCGCAGAAGTTTGCGACGTGGCTGCTCGCCGTCTTCGCCGCCACCGCGATGCTGCTCGCGGCCATCGGCATCTACGGCGTAATGGCCTACTCGGTGACGCAGCGCACGCACGAGATCGGCATCCGCATGGCTCTCGGCGCGGGTCGCCGCGACGTGCTGAGGATGGTCGTCTCGCAGGGCATGAAACTGGCCTTCATCGGCGTCGCGCTCGGTCTCGCCGGGGCGTTCGCCCTGACGCGCTTGATGTCGAGTTTGCTCTACGGCGTGTCCGCCACCGACCCGCTCACCTACGGCGGCGTCTCCCTCCTGCTCGCCTCGGTCGCCCTTCTCGCCTGTCTCGTTCCGGCGCGCAAGGCGACGAAGGTTGACCCCATGATCGCGCTCAGATACGAGTAGCGACGCGCGTCGGAGATGTTTGGCCGCTCACGGCCTCGGTTGTTTCGGGGAGTTTGGAAAAGGGAACAGTTTTGCAGGATTTGCGGCCTCGTCGCTTCCTACAGTTGATGCAGGGTTTGAACGTCATGCTCTACGGCGTGCCCGCGACCGACCCGCGCACCTTCGGCCTGGTCTCCCTGCCGCTCATCGCCGTCGCCTTCGCCGCGAACTACATCCCCGCGCGCCGCGCCACGAAAGCCGATCCGATGGTCGCGCTCAGATACGAATGAATGACAACCAGCGGATTGCCGTTTGCGGAATAGCGAATCGAACCGGCGGGTTCCGGTCGTCGCCTCCGCGCAAACGCCTTTCGCATCCTGCAATCGTCGGAGGTTAAAATGGGAACAGTCTTGCAAGATTTGCGCTACGGGCTTCGCACGTTATGGAAGAGTCCGGGCTTTACCTACATCGCCGTGCTCGCGTTGGCTCTCGGTATCGGGGCGAACACGGCGATCTTCAGCGTCGTCAACACGGTGCTGCTGCGCCCGTTGCCTTACAATGCGCCCGACCGTTTGGTCTGGCTCTGGGAAACCAGCCCGCGCAACGACATTCCGAAGGAAGTGGCCTCCTATCCCAACTTCGACGACTGGCGACAACAGAATCAGAACTTTGAATCCGTGGCCGGTTTCACCGGCACGACGGCGAGCCTGACGGGCACCGACGGCGAGCCGGAGCGGCTGCCGGGCGCGGCCGTCCTCGGCGATTTCTTCACTGTCCTGGGGGTCGAGCCGATGCTCGGGCGCAAGTTCCTGCCGGAGGAGAATGAGGAAGGCAAGCACCGCGTCGTCATCTTGAGCCACGGTCTCTGGCAGCGGCAGTTCGGCAGCGATGCGCAGATCGTCGGTCGTCAGATCGGCCTGAACAACGCCCAGTACACTGTGGTCGGCGTGATGCCGCCAAACTTCCAGCACCCGAACCCGGAGGCGCGCCGCCGGGTCGAGTTGTGGCTGGCGATGCCGGTGAACGAAAGCATGCGGAATGGGCGGCGCAGCGATTTCCTGAGCGTGATCGCGCGTCTCAAGGGGGGCGTCAGCGTCGAGCAGGCGAGCGCGGAGATGACGACTATCGCCGCGCGGCTCGAACAGCAGTATCCTGAGACGAACTCCGGGTGGGGCGTTATCGTCCAACCCTTGCACCAGCGGTTCACCGGCGACGTGCGACCAGCGTTGTTGATGTTGCTCGGCGCGGTCGGCTTCCTGCTGCTCATCGCCTGCGCCAACGTCGCCAACCTGCTGCTCGCGCGCTCCAGCACGCGGCTCAAAGAGATCGCCATCCGCACCGCGCTCGGCGCAGGGCGCGGACGCATCGTGCGCCAACTCTTAACGGAGAGCATCGTGCTCTCGCTGCTCGGCGGCGCGCTCGGCCTGCTCGTCGCCTTCTGGGGCATCGACGCGCTGCTCGCCATCAGCCCCGGCAACATCCCACGGCTCGAATCCGTCGGCATCGACCGTCAAGTCCTGCTGTTCACGCTCGGCATTTCGCTCGTCACCGGCATCGTCTTCGGTCTCGCTCCGGCTCTCACCGTCTCCAATCCAAATCTGAACGAGATGTTGAAAGAGAGCGGACGCAGTTCGAGCGAGGGCGTGCGCGGACGCCGCCTGCGCAATGCGCTGGCCGTCGCCGAGATCGCGCTCTCGCTCGTGTTGCTCGTCGGCGCGGGTCTTTTGATCAAGAGCTTCTTGCGCTTGCAGGACGTGAAACCCGGATTCAACCCGGAGAACCTGCTCGCGGCCGAACTCGTGCTGCCGACCTCGAAGTATGCCGAGAATCAACAGGTCGTCAATTTCTACGATCAACTGCTCCAACAACTAGCCCAACAGCCCGGCGTGCAGGGGGTGGCCGCGACCAGCGCGCTGCCGCTCGGCGGCGGCGGCGACGTGCTCGCCTTCTCCGTCGAAGGACGCGCGCTCGGAAGCACGGAACGCGTCCCCGACGCCGAGTCGCGCATCATCAGCCCCGACTACTTCCGCACGCTCCAGATACCGCTGCGCAGCGGTCGCCTGCTCGACCAGCGCGACAACCAGCAAGCTCCGCGCGCCGTTCTCGTCAGCGAGACGCTGGCGCGTAAATTCTTTCCCGGCGAAGACCCGGTCGGCAAACGGATCACTTTCGGCAACCCGCAAGCAGCCGACGTGCAATGGTTGAACGTGGTCGGCGTCGTCGGCGACGTGCGCCAGAGCGGTTTGGACGAAGAACCCTACGCGCAGGTGTATCGCTCCTACTTGCAGGCGCCGCGCCGCGCCCTGACCGTGATCGTCCGCACGGCCGGCGCGCCGCTTAACATGCTCGATCCGCTGCGCGGCCAAATTCGCGCGCTCGACCGCCAGCAGCCGCTCTACAACGCGCGCACCGTCGAGCAGGTGATCAACGATTCCATCGCCCGCCCGCGCTTCAACATGCTGCTCATCACGATCCTCGCCGTCGTTGCGATGATCCTCGCCACGGTCGGCATTTACGGCGTCGTCTCTTACATGGTGACGCAGCGGACGCACGAGATCGGCATCCGCATGGCTCTCGGCGCGCGTCCTCTCGATGTGTTCAGGATGGTTTTAAGGCAGGGATTACTGCTCGCCGTGCTGGGCGTGGGCAGCGGCCTCGTCGCCGCGTTCGCCCTCACGCGGCTGCTGTCGAGCCTGCTCTACGATGTGCGCTCGACCGACATCGTCACGTTCGCGGGCGTCTCGGCGTTGCTGACGGCGGTTGTCCTGCTCGCCTGCTACATCCCCGCGCGCCGCGCCACCAAAGTCGATCCGATGGTGGCTCTAAGATACGAATAGGAGAGAACGCGCGGACGCTGTGTCATGATGTGCGCTACGGGAAGTTTTGGCGGCGGATAAGAATCGGCCGGCAACGAACTTCTCGACGATGGCCGACATTTTCGCGCGGGCGGTCGGTCTCCATTTCGCTCCTGCTCGCCGGGGTCGCGCTCCTCGCCGGTTACATCCCGGCTCGACGTGCGGTGAAGGTAGACCCGATCATCGCGCTTCACTACGAATAGAAAAGAAGGTTTGAGGTTTGCATGATGATTAAGAAAATTTTTATCGGCCTGTCGGTTTTGTCGATTTCAATCTGCCTGTGCGTCGTTCCGGCTTGGGGGCAGGAGAAGAAGAACGGCGCGAAGAGGAAGGCGGATCAGGATCACGTCCAGATCAACGAGACCACCCTGCGCTGGACGCACAGCAGCGATAACGACGGGACGAACATCACGATGGACTCGAAGAACGTGGAGTTCAACGACGACTACACGGACGTGGAACGCATGAAGGAAGGCGGCTATTTCCGCCTCTCCGAGAGACGCGGCGACACGCTGCGAAAGCTCGAAGTGACGCTCGGCGCGGACGGCCAACTCAAGCGTCAATACTGGGAGCAGGACGCGGCGCGCCCCTTCGACGACGCGGCGCGCAAGTGGCTGTCCCGGCTCCTGTCCGACTCGGTCGCGGGGAGCGGCTACGATGCTCAGGCACGCGTGGACAGGATTCTCAGGCGGGGCGGGGCGAATGCCGTGCTCGCCGAGATCGCGCGGCTCAAAACCGACTATGCGCGGCGCGTCTATGCGAGCGCGCTCGTCGAACGAGGAAATTTGAGCGGCGAGCAGTTGGCGAAACTGCTCTCGCAGAGTTCGAGATCGATGGGTTCGGATTACGAGAAGGCGACGCTGCTCATCCTTATTTTGAAAAACAACCTGACGGATGCCCCGGTGCGCGCGGCCTTCTTCGAGACGATGAACACGCTCTCGTCGGATTATGAACGGGGTCGCGTGTTGGCCGTGCTGTTCAAACGCAGCGACGTTTCGGCCGAGACGCTCTTGCTCGCGCTCAAGTCAGCGCGCGGGATGAGTTCGGATTTCGAGAAGGCGAACGTGTTGATACGCGCGGCTCGAACCGAAGCGGCGAACGAATCGGTGCGCGCCGCGATCATCGAGGCCGCGCACGCGCTCTCGTCGGATCACGAACGCGGGCGCGTGCTCACGGTCGTCACGAAAAAGCAGTTGTAAACGAAGTCGCGCCCCGCGCTTTACGAACGCGGGAAAACGCGCGCCAGAAAATACAAGTTGCGTTTGAGTGAAATTTTGCGATTACAATGGTGCGTGCGAAGGCGTTCCGGTTTGAAGCGTCTCACTTAAACGAATGAAGACAACTGAAACATCCGCTCCCCGCGTGCTCGTCGCGGACGATCAACTCGACGTGCTCGAAGCTCTGCGCCTGTTGTTGAAGGGCGAGGGCTACCGGATTGAAGCCGTCACCTCGCCGCCCGCCGTGCTCGGCGCGATCAAGACGACCGAGTTCGACCTGCTGCTCATAGACCTCAATTACACGCGCGACACCACCTCCGGTCAGGAAGGCCTCGACCTGCTCTCGCGCATTCAGGCGATTGATACGACGCTGCCCGTCGTCGTGATGACGGCGTGGGGCAGCGTGGAGGTGGCGGTCGAGGCGATGCGGCGCGGCGCGCGCGACTTCATCCAGAAGCCCTGGGAGAACGCGCGCCTGCTCTCCGTGTTGCGCACGCAAGTCGAACTCAGCCGCGCGCTGCGCAAGGGGCAACGGCTCGAAGCCGAAAACAAGTTGTTGCGCGACGGGCGCGCGCCTGAGCGGATGATCGCCACGGCGGCGAGCATGCGCCCCGTGCTCCAGATGATCGAGAGCGTCGGCGGGTCGGACGCGAACGTTTTGGTGACGGGAGATAACGGCACGGGCAAGGAAGTGGTCGCGCAGACGCTTCACGCCGTCTCGCCGCGCGCCGCGAAAACGATGGTCACGGTCAACGTCGGCGCGCTTTCCGAGGGCACGTTCGAGAGCGAGTTGTTCGGCCACGTCAAGGGCGCGTTTACGGATGCCAAGACGGATCGCGTCGGGCGTTTCGAATTGGCCGACGGCGGCACGATCTTTCTCGACGAGATCGCCAACGTCCCCATCACGCAACAGGCGAAACTGCTGCGCGTGGTCGAGACGGGCGAGTTCGAGCGCGTCGGCTCGTCGAAAACGCGGCGCGTGGACGTGCGGATACTGTCGGCGACCAACGCCGATTTGCGCGAGGAAGTGGCGGCCGGCCGGTTCCGGCAGGATTTGCTGTTTCGTCTGAACACGGTGGAAATACGCCTGCCCCCTCTGCGCGAACGGCGCGAAGACATCCCTCTGCTCGCGCGCCATTTCCTCGACGCTTACGCGCGCCGCTATCGCAAATTTTTGACGACCTTCTCCGACGATGCGATGAACGCGCTGCTGCGTTACGAATGGCCGGGCAACGTGCGCGAGTTGGATCATGCGGTGGAGCGGGCGGTGCTGATGGCGCGGGGCGGGGTGGTGGAAGCCGCCGATCTCAATTTGCAGGCGGGAGCGCAGGCCGAACGCGGACTCGAAGAGATGAGCCTCGATGAGGTAGAGTGTTTCCTGATACGCAAAACTCTCGCGCGCTTCGACGGCAACGTCGGGCAGGCGGCCGAAGCCCTCGGACTCAGCCGCAGCGCGCTCTACCGGCGACTCCAACGTTATGGTTTATGACGGAAGGCCACCAGCCATCTAAATCCCGCCCGCGCGACCGCCTGAACCACGAGCAGCGCATTCTCCTAATGGCTTTGGCCGGTGGCTTGCCCGGCACGTTCATCTCGCTCATCCTCATCTGGAACCGTTCATACACGCCCAAGGTGCAATGGACGCTCACGCTCTTTATCCTCGGCCTGTGGCTTGGTCTGGCCTTCTCGCTGCGCGGCCGCGTGGTGCGCCACCTGCAAACGCTCTCGAACCTCATGGCCGCCATGCGCGAAGGCGACTACTCGATCCGCGCGCGCGGCGCGGGACGCGAAGACGCGCTCGGCGATGTGATGCTCGAAGTCAACGCGCTCGGCGAAACCCTGCGCGCGCAGAGACTCGGCGCGATGGAGGCTTCCGCCTTGTTGCGCACCGTGATGGGCGAGATCGACGTGGCCGTCTTCGCCTTCGACGCGGAGGAACGCTTGCGCCTCGTCAACCGCGCGGGCGAGCGTCTGTTCGCGCAACCTTCGGGTCGCCTCTTGGGGCGCACGGCGGCTGAACTCGGCCTCGAAGAGTTTCTGCATTTTGCGGGCGCTGACGATACGCAGATCATCCCGAAATCTTTTCCCGGTCAGGCGGGGCGCTGGGGCGTGCGCCGCAGCACCTTCCGCGAGCGCGGCCTTCCGCACCAGCTCCTCGTGCTCTCCGACCTCAGCCGCGAACTCCGCGAGGAGGAACGTGAAGCCTGGAAACGGCTCGTCCGCGTGCTCGGCCATGAACTCAATAACTCTTTGACGCCGATCAAATCCATCGCCGGGAGTCTGGAGAGCCTGCTCGTGCGCGAGCCGCGCCCGCTCGACTGGCACGACGACATGGCGCGTGGCCTCTCCATCATCGGTTCGCGCTCGGAATCGCTGAGCCGCTTCATGCAGGCCTACGCGCATCTCGCGCGCCTGCCCCCGCCGCGCTTCGCGCCCGTCAACGTCCACGAACTCGTGCGCCGGGTGGCGGAACTCGAAACGCGGCTGCCCGTCAAGATCGTGCCGGGGGCGGAACTAACCATTCAGGCCGACGCCGACCAACTCGAACAATTGCTCATCAACTTGCAGCGCAACGCCGTTGATGCCGCGCTGCAAACGGGCGGGGGCGTCTCCGTCGGGTGGATCAAGAACACGAATCATTTCACCCTCCTCGTCGTGGATGAAGGAACGGGTCTGTCCAACACGGCCAACCTCTTCGTGCCGTTCTTCACGACGAAACCGGGCGGCTCCGGCATCGGCCTCGTCCTCAGCCGCCAGATCGCGGAGGCGCACGGCGGCACGCTCACCCTCACCAACCGCCGACGCGGCACGGGCTGCGAAGCGCGGCTCCAATTGCCGCTGTAATAAGTCGCGGCAACGGCTTTCCCCGCGCCCGCTCGGCGTCAATTCGGCGTCGAAACCCGCATCAACTTCACATCAACTCCGCATCCGGGCAGTGGATGTTTTTGCTGCCGGTGGGATCGACGTTATAGTTACCCGGTCGAATAAATTTTCGCTA
Source organism: Pyrinomonadaceae bacterium (assembly GCA_035644995.1). GTDB lineage: Bacteria > Acidobacteriota > Blastocatellia > Pyrinomonadales > Pyrinomonadaceae > JAIVJZ01. Next base: position 9,548 of record DASQNL010000658.1, read on the forward strand.
ACGAAGTCTGAAAGAGCTTGATAGAAAAGGACGTGATCATCATCGGCGGCGGGGCGGCCGGTCTCTTCTGCGCGATTGAGGCGGGGCGGCGCGGGCGCAGGGTGTTGGTCTTGGAGCATGCCGGGCAGGTCGGCAAGAAGATCGCCGTCTCCGGCGGCGGGCGTTGCAATTTCACCAATCTCCACACGACGGCGGCCAACTTCATCTCGGCCAATCCACACTTCGCTAAGTCAGCCCTCGCGCGCTACACGCCCGCCGATTTCGTCGCGCTCGTCGAACGCCACGGCATCGCCTACCACGAAAAAAAACTGGGACAATTATTCTGCGACGGCAGCGCGCGACAGATCATCAATCTGCTGCTGGCCGAGTGCAATGAGGCGCAAGTCGAAATTCGTTGCGGCTGCCGCGTGCGGCGAGTCGAGCGCGGCGGCGACAAGTTTCGGGTGGAGACGGAGCAGGGAATTTTCACCGCCGACTCGCTCGTCGTCGCCACGGGCGGCCTCTCCATCCCGCAACTCGGGGCGACCGACTTCGGCTACCAACTCGCGCGGCAGTTCGATTTGCGCATCGAAGCCACGCGACCTGCGCTCGTGCCTTTGACCTTGCCGGCCGAGACGCAGGCGCGGCTCTCGGAATTGAGCGGCGTGTCGCTCGACGCGCTCGCCAGTTG
>DASQNL010000659.1:0-3687 GCA_035644995.1 Pyrinomonadaceae bacterium
TGCTGTTCGGGGATGAGGCCGAAGAGGCGTCGGCGAAATTGTCGCGCGATGCCGTGCGCCGCCTCGACGCGCGCGAGATGGCGGCGGGCGGCGCGCCGCTCGAAAGCTACTTTCTCAATTTCAACGAACTAGATCGCTACAACAAGCAGGGCATCACCTTCGTCTTCGAGCGCGCGGCGCGGCGTTTCCGTTACGACGGCGAGAGTTGGCGCGAGATCGTGAGGCATCACCCGCGCAGCCCCGAAGCCGCCGAGGCGCGCCGCCGGCTCGACGCGCTCGCCTCCCGCGCCGCCGCGCCCTAGAGGTCTCGCCCGATACGGACATCGACCATCGGGAGGCAAAAAAAACTCCACGGCGCAAACCGGAAAGTTTACGCCGTGGAGGTTTTGAGGTTTGGCGGCAGCCGATAATCAAACGCCGCCCGGAGTCTGGCTAATTCGGATTCCCGAACCTGAGCCGGTACTCGACGGAGTTCACGAAGCCGTTGACCATCGTGCGGAAGTCCGACGGGTTGGCGTTCAAGTAAGTGAGCCACTGTTCGTAGCCGGGGCTTTCGGGGTCGCGCCTGAGATAGCCGAAGTATTGCGCGGCGACGAAAGCTCGATTGTAGAAGATAGCCGACACCTCGCGGCTCTCGACGATCTCACGCAAGATGGCCGCGCGCGTGCGGCTGCCGTCGGCCAACTGGGCGCGCGTGAGCGTCGCGTTGTCCTGTCGCGTGATGGATTGGCGGTCGCCGATCTCGCCCGTGTTGAAGAGGGCATCGACGTATGCGCCGAGAGTCATGCTTTCCGGGTAAGTATCGCGGAACGCTTGCCGTTCGGTAAACTCGATGGTGTAGGCCGCCTGCCGCGCCAAAGTGTCCTGCGGCGTGGAGCCGGTCAAGCGTTGCAGGTCGCGTGTGAACTGCTGATAGGTGGGGCGGTGGCCGAACGCCACCTCGTAGAAGCGGTAGGCGAAGTAGCCTTTGACCTGAAGAAACTCGTCGGAGCGGAAGAAGCCGGACGAGACCATCACGCGGTCGCAGGAGGGATTACGCCCGCGGTCGCCGCTGCCCGCGCCGCAACCGTTGAGCGCGGCCACCCACTCGGCGAAGCCCGCGGGTTCGGGCGCGCGCGCCAGAAAATCAACGTAGTGTTGACGGATGAAAAACTCCGACGCGTCAATCGGGTTCGGGGCGGACGCCTGCGCGTCGTTATCCTGAATCGTCACGGTCGTCATGCCCTGCGTGCCGAGACTCGCGCCTACCGCGTTGAAGAGTGCGATCTGGAACGTCTCGTTGCCCTCGACGTGGGCGTCGTTCGTGATGAAGACGGCGACGGTCTTCGATGTTTCGCCTGCGGCGAAGGAGAGCGTGCCGAGCGTGGTCGCGTAGTCGCAACGGTGATAGGCCGTGCCGTTGGCCGTGTCGCAGCGCACGGCGTCCGGCAGGTCGACCGTGCGGTATTCGACCGTGGTCGCCCCGGTCGTGTTGCCGGTGCGCGTGACGGTGACCGTGAGCGAGGCCGGGTCGGTGTTGGACTCCATTCCCTCGGCGACGGTGTAAGTCGCCTGCGCGAACTGCACGACGGGCGTCGGTATCGGCGTCGCTGTAGCCGTCGGCGTCGGTGTGGGCGTGGGGTCGAGAGATAGCTTCGTGACGAAGCCGTCCTGCCCGCCGCCGTTCGCGTTCTGGACGGCGGTGAGAGTGGGGAAGTCGGTGGACGTGGTGCGACCCGCGACGTACATCGAGAGGGCGGAGTCCAGGGCGATTGCCAACGCCGCCTCGCCGCCGCTGCCGCCGAGATAGGTGGAATAGATGAGCGCGCTGCCCCCGGCGTTGAACCGCGTGATGAAGGCATCGACGCCGCCGCCGCTCGCCGCCTGCGTGGCGTTGGCGGTGGGGAGGTTGGTAGAAGTAGTGCCGCCTGCGACGTAAGGCTCGTTGGCGGCGTTGACGGCGATGCCGTTGCCGGAGTCCTCGCCGGAGCCGCCGAAGTAGGTCGAGTAGACGTAGGATGTGCCGTTCGGGTGGTACTTGGTCAAGAAGGCGTCGGACGCGCCGTTGAGCGCGGCCTGATAGGCGTTGGCCGTGGGAAAGTTGGCTGAGCGGACAACCCCTGTGACATACGCGGAATTGGCGGAGTCAACCGCGATTTCGAAACCGATGTCGTTGGCGTTGCCGCCGAGGTAGGTGGAATAGGCTAAGGCGTCGCCCCCGGCGTTGATCTTCGTGACGAAGGCGTCGCCGTCGGGCGAGCCGCCGCCGAAGGCGGCCTGAACGGCATTGATCGTGGGGAAGTTGGTCGAGGTGGTCTGGCCGGTAACGTAAGCCGCACCGGCGGAATCCACGGCGATGCTGAAACCGGCGTCGAAAGCCTCGCCGCCGCTGCCGCCGAGGTAGGTGGAATAGACGAGCGCGTCGCCCTCCGGGTCGAGCTTCGTCACGTAGGCGTCGGCGAATTGGCTGGCCTGCGTCTCCTGAATAGCGTTGGCCGTCGTAGGGAAGTCTGCGGAGGTGGTGCGGCCTGTGATGTAGGCGTTGTTGGAAGAGTCCAGCGCGATGCCGTTGCCCGAATCGAAAATGCTGCCGCCGAGATAGGTGGAGTAGACGAGCGCGTCGCCCTCCGGGTCGAGCTTCGTGACGAAGGCGTCCGAGAGGCCGCCCCCGAAGGTGTTCTGGTAGGCGTTGGCGCGGGGGAAGTTGGTCGAGGAGGTGGTTTCCCCCGCGACGTAAGCGTTGCCCGCGGAATCGATGGCGATTTTATTGCAACGGTCGTCGCCGCTGCCGCCGAAGTAGGTGGAGTAGACGTAGCCCGAACCCGCCGAGTTGAGCTTCGTGATGAAGCCGTCGCGCCCGCCTTCGAAGTTCGCGCCGCCGAAAGTGGCCTGGAAGGGATTGGCGGTGGGGAAGTTGGTCGAAGAGGTATTGCCGCAGATGTAAGCGTTGCCGGCGGAGTCCACTTTGATGTCGTTGCCGTCCTCTGTGCCGCCGCCTCCCAGATAGGTTGAATAAACTAAGATCGGATCGATGACGAGCGGACGTCCCGCGTCGTACTCGCCGACGTGGAAGCCGACGCGACCGTCAGGCCGCAACTCGTAGCCGCTCTCGACCTCGCGCCGCGCGCCTCCGGCCACTTCCTGATAGACCACGGGCTTGAGTTGACGGACGACCTCGTCGCCCACGGTCAGCAGCAAGTCGCCGCCCTCGTCCACTTCAACCTTGTCCGCGCCCTCGAATTTAAGCGATACGTTGCGCGCGTCGCTGCCGGGCGCGACCACGAAGTCATATTCCAACTGCCGCTGATTGCCGTAATAAACCACATCGACACCCGGATAAATTTCCTTGTAGCGCACGCGCCCGTAGGTCGGAACGTTCGCGCGCCACTTGGCCGGATCATTGCCGTTGAAATAATTGACCTTGCCCGCCAACTCTTCCATGCCCTCGACCGTCGCGCCCGCACGCGCGCCGACGAGTTTCATGCGCAAAACGGTCGGCTCTGCGGCGGCGGGCGCGGATTGGCCGCGAGCGGCGGCGTGCGCCGTTTGCTTATCGCCCGTCTCTTTCGCCGCCCGCTCGCGGCCGACATCTTCCCGCGCCTGCCCCGCGCCGCTCTGCCGTGCCATGACGAAGACGGCTTCGTCGGGTTTGAGAAACATCGTGTAGCCCACGCCGCGCGCGAGGAAGTTGACGGACGCGTCGGTCTG
>DASQNL010000660.1:0-1818 GCA_035644995.1 Pyrinomonadaceae bacterium
GGCGAGGCCATCGTGCACGGCTACTGCGACGGGACGGAGACGGAGGTGCTCTTCGAGTTGCAGAACTTAACGGAGGTCGGCTTCGAGGGCTTCAACGCGCAGGAGTTGCACGTCGGTTTGTGCGGGCTGGCGTATCGTGCGCGCGTGTGTGCGCGTGAGGAGAAGCCACGCTGGCAGGCGCTCGAAGAGTGTGCGCCGACGCGCGCGGCGCACGAAAACGATTGGAGCCTCTGCGGGCGCGTGCTCTCGTTCAAACCCTTACGCAACCCCGTCTCCGGCGGCGAACTTTACTGGGCTTATCTCGACCTCGGACACTTCAAACTCGAAGTGCTCATCAATCAACGCAGTCTTCGAGGCGGCGCGCTTCGCATCGGCGCGACGCTCGCCGCGGACGTGTGGCTGCAAGGCCACGTCCTCGACCGCCGCGCCATGCTCTCGCGCTACGAAGGTCTTGATCGCTCCGTCAGGCAAGCCGAACTCTGGACGCGGCTCAGGCGTCGCAACTAGGTCGCCGCCGCCAATCGCCGCCAGTCGCCGCCGCGCTAAAGGTTAAGGGAAGTTCAGTTGAATGCCAGTCCTCAAGCGTCTCGTCCTCGCCGCCGTCATCTTCTCCATCCTCGCCGCCGTCGGACTCTATTTTTTTAACCAGTACTGGATTCATCGCTTCGACGCTTTGATCGCGCGGCAGGCGAGCGTCTATCGCCTCGATCCCGATCTCGTCTGGAGCATCATCTACGAGGAGACTTACTTTAGCCCGTGGAAGATCGGCGAGGACGCCGAGATCGGGTTGATGCAGGTGACGCCGACCGTGGGGCGCGAGTGGGCGGCGGAGACGGGCATGCGCGAGTTTGCGCAGCAGATGTCGCGCGACCCGAAAAGCCTGCTCTCCGACCCGGAGCGCAACATACAGGTCGGCTGCTGGTATCTGGAAAAAATCTCGAAGGGCTACCGCGACCTGCCCGATGCGGAGGCGCGCATGGTGGCTGCCTACAACGCCGGGCCGAGCCGCGCCGCCGAGTGGAATCGCACCGCCGCCGGTCAAGCGCCGCTCAACGCACAACAGTTCATCGAACGCATCGACATCGCTTCTACGCGCGCCTACGTCTCCTCGGTGCTCGCGCGCTACCGCGAACTGAAACGCGGGGCGGGCGGCGGCGCGTCGCCAAAGAAGTGACTTACACGCAACTGCTCAAGGGGAACGCGAACTTCCGGCACCTGTGGTCGGGGCAGGTCGTCTCCGAGATCGGCGACTGGCTCAACAACATCGCCGTGCTCGCGCTCGCGCTCGAACTCGCAGGCTCCGCGCATCAGGGACGCGCCATCGCCGTCTACGCCATCGCGCGCCACCTCCCGCTCTTTCTCTTCGGCCCCATCGCGGGCGTCGTCGTTGATCGTACGGACCGCCGCCGCGTCATGATCGTGGCGGACATCGTGCGCGCCTTCCTCGCCGCAGGGTTTTTGCTCGCGCAGCATTTTTCGTCCCTCCCCGCGATCTATGCGGTCGGCGCGTCGCTCTTCGCCGTCTCCGCATTTTTCAACGCGGCCAAGCGCGCCGCGATCCCCGTCATCGTCACAGAACCGGACGAACTCCTGAGCGCCAATTCGCTCTCGGCCTCGACCACCGCCGCGACCATCGCCGTCGGCTCCGCGCTCGGCGGCATCGTCGCCACCTTCATCAGCCGCATACGTCTCCCGCTCAAACGACGCACAAGCGCCGGGGAGCACGCGGAGATTGAAATCGGCCTTGTTGAGATAGCTGCTATCGGAACGTCGGGCGGTCGAGTCGCTTCGTCGCATGGTCGCATCGCGACGGGTTTG
>DASQNL010000661.1:0-2198 GCA_035644995.1 Pyrinomonadaceae bacterium
CGCGCCTGAGCGCGACGGCGGAGATCGCCGCGCTGGTTTCGGTGATCGGCTAGTTTGACGCCGTAAGTCCAAGCCCGTAAACTCTTTCGTGCAACTGTCGGTGCGCACGCCGCCTCTAAGGTGGTTCGCTGGTTGGTAGACGTTACCGGAGAAAGACGTTAAATAGCATGAACTTGATCGGTTTGCTCGCATTCATCTTCATTCTCGGCGCGGCGGTCGTGCTGCACGAGTTCGGCCACTTCATCGTGGCGAAACTTTTCAAAATGCGCGTGGAGACGTTTTCCGTCGGCTTCGGGCCGCGCCTGTTCGGGCGGCGTTGGGGAACGACCGACTATCGCGTCAGCCTGATCCCGCTCGGCGGCTACGTCAAACTCGGCGGCGACGAATCGAACGCCGCGGTCGAGGGCGCGGGCGAGAGCGACATCCCCGTGAGCGAGCGTTTCGACTTGCGTCCGCGGTGGCAAAAGTTTCTCGTCATGGTGGCCGGGCCGACGATGAATATTTTAACGGCTCTCACGGTCTTCTGGATCGGCGCGATGATCTACGGCGTGCCCGCTTCGCCCACGTCGCCCGTCATTCGCTACGCCCGGCCGGGCGGCGTCTCCGAGGCGGCGGGCTTGCGTCCGGGCGACCGCATCGTCTCGTTCAACGGTAAAGATAATCCCTCGTGGGATCGTATTCGCGGCGACGTGAACCTCTCGCCCGAACAGCCCTTGCCGCTCGTGGTGGAACGCGACGGGCAGCGCGTGCCCTTGACCATCAAGCCGAGCAAATATACGGAAGAGGGCGAGAGCATCGGCGAGGTTGATTTCCGCCTCGACTATGGCGAGTTGCCCGTGACGATCACGGAGGTGGTGCCCGGTTCTCCCGCCGAACAGGCGGGCTTGAAGCCGAACGACCGGGTGCTGGCCGTTAACGACGAGCCGGTGCGCGACGAGTTCGACGTGCGCGCGTTCATTCAGGCGCACCCGAAAGAGGCCGTCCGCCTCTCCATCGAGCGCAACGGGCAACGGCAGGAAGTGACCGCCACCACCAACGAAGAAGGAAAGATCGGGTTCGCCCCCACTTCGATTTTGCCCCAGCGCAGCGTCGGCCCCGTCGCGGCGTTTCGACATTCGATCAATCGTAACCTCGAAATTCTGCGCATGACGGGCGCGGCCTTCGCGCAAATCTTTCGCGGGCAGCGTTCGGCGCGCGAATCGCTCTCCGGCCCCATCGGCATCGCCCGCGCTTCTTCGACCGCCGCCAACAAATTGGGCTGGGCGGGCGTGTTCACGATGCTCGGTTTTCTGAGCCTGAATCTCGGCGTCGTCAACCTGCTCCCGATCCCCGTGCTCGACGGGGGCGCGATCTTCCTCTTGTGGATCGAAGCCGTGCTCGGCTGGATCGGCGTCAAACTCTCGATGACCGTGCGCGAGCGCATTCAGCAAGTCGGGATGGTGATGCTGCTCCTGTTGATGGGCTTCGTCATCACCAACGACCTGCTCAAAGAGGCTTCCCGCTTCCGCTCCTCCGGCGAAGAGAAACCCGCGGCCACCCAACCGGCCAAGTGAGTTTCAGGTTTCAGGACTGAGGTTCTGCGGTCTTTAACTTGAAACTTGAAACCTGAAACTTGAAACCTTATGAGACAGACGCGAGCGGTTAAAATCGGGAACTTGCAGGTCGGCGGGGGCGCGCCCGTCGCCGTGCAGTCCATGACGAAAACGGACACGTCGGACGTTGACGGCACGGTCAAACAGATCGAAGAGATGTTGAGCGCGGGCTGCGAGATCGTCCGCCTCGCCGTGCCCGACAAAGACGCCGCCGTCGCGCTCAAAGAGATCAGGCGGCGCGTGCCCGGCGTGCCGCTCGTCGCCGACATCCACTTCCACTACAAGCTGGCTCTGATGGCCTTGGACGCGGGCGTGGATAAGCTGCGGCTCAATCCCGGCAACATCGGCGCGCATGAACGCGTGCGCGAGGTGACGCGCGCCGCGCAGGCGCAAGGCGTGCCCATCCGCATCGGCGTCAACGGCGGCTCGCTCGAAAAAGATTTGCTGGCGAAGTACGGCACGGCGACGCCGGAGGCGATGGTCGAGTCGGCCTTGCGCCACATCCGCATCCTCGAAGATTTGAACTTCGGCGACATCGTCGTCTCGCTCAAAGCCTCGGACGTACACCGCACGGTCGCCGCTTACCGCCTGCTCTCCGAGCAGGTC
>DASQNL010000662.1:0-5984 GCA_035644995.1 Pyrinomonadaceae bacterium
TGTCGAGCACGCCCAGCCCGAAGGGGCTGAAGACGGTGACGCCCGTGGCGTCGCGGCGCGGCGCGGCCTCGCCCGTCAGCACATCGGCCAGCGTGCACCGGATGAACTCGCGGTTGCCCGTCTGTTGCTCGGCGAGATGCACGGAGGTTTGCGCGCGGCAGACGTGATCCACGTCGTCCACGACGTTATCGGCGGCGAGGATCACTTCGGGCGAAAAGTCGCGCAGCGAGACGTGGAGGATCGTGCTGCCGGGCGCGCACGCCGAGATGTCCGAGAGATGCGGCTTGATGGCCGTCGTCGCCAGCGAAACGAGCGGGGCGGCGGCGAGCGCGGCTTCGGCGTCTCGTGCGACCTCGACTTCCAGATTCGCGAAGGCCGCCTCGCAACGCGTCTTGAAGTGCGCGGCGCGCTCCGCGCTCAGGTCGGCGACGGTCAGCTTCGACAGTACCGGGAACACCGCTCGCAGGAAACGTACCACTTCAAAATTAATCAGGCCGCACCCGATGAGTCCGGCGTGTGAAGCGTCTTGTCCGGCGTGGAGGTGCTTGGCGGCGAGGGCGGCGGCGGCGGCCGTGCGCTTCGCGCTGATGACGGAGCCTTCGAGGATCGCCGTCGGGCGTCCCGTCTCCATCGAATTCAGAATGATGACGGCCGAGGCGCGGTCGAGTCCCTTCTCCAGGTTGCCGGGGAAGGAGGCGATCCACTTGATGCCCGCCGCCGCGCCGCCGTCGCCGACGTAGGCCGGCAACGCAATGATCCGGTTGCGCTCGTCGTCCGGGAATCTCAGGAAGGTGGAATGAGGCAGCGAACTGAAGCCCCGCTGGTGCGCGACGTAAGCCGACCCGACCGCCTCCAACACCTCCGCCTCGCGGCCGGTCAGCAGTTCCAACACGTCTTCGCCGCGCAGTATGATCACATCACCATCTCGCATGATTCGTTCTCCCTCGGTTGCTGCCACAAGTGCGACACCTCGCCGAAATGTTCGGCGACCCAGGCATCGGAATAGATCGTGTCGAGGTAACGCTCGCCGCGATCAGGGAAGATCGCCACGCAGGTGGCGTGCGCCGGAATGTTCTCACGCACCCGTTCGAGGGTGGCGACGATGGCGCCCGTCGAACCGCCGGCGAGAATCGCCTCGCGGCTGACGAGGCGGCGGCACCCGACGATGCACTCCAAATCCGTCACGAGCACGGAGCGTTCGGCCATCCCCGGCCGGAACAGCGAGGGACGCACGGACGCGCCGTGGCCGGTGATCAGACGCTTCTGCTTCTGTTTCTCGTCGTCGAAGATGACGCTGCCGACGGCATCGACGGCGATGATTTTCGTCCGCATCCCGTGGTCGCGGATGAAATCGGCGCAGCCCCTCAAGGTGCCGCAGGTGCTCGTGGCGCAGAAAAGGAAGTCGATGTCCTCGCCCAGTTCGGCGATGATCTCGCGCATCGTCTCGTGATGAGAGACGGCGTTGTAGTAGTTGGCATATTGGTTAGGCCAGTAGCTATTGACGATGGTGCGTTGCAGTTCGACAACCCTCGTCAGTCGCGCCTGAAGAAACTCGCCCGTGTTGGCGTCCGGCTCCATCACCATATCGATCTCGGCTCCGTAGGCGCGGATGATGTTGATGTTCTGCCGCGTGGCCTTCGGGTCGACGACGCAGATGAAGCGCAGGTTGTAACTGGAGCACGCCTGTGCCAGCCCGATTCCCATGTTGCCCGAGCTCGACTCGACGATGACCGTGTCGGGCTTGATGAGACCGGCCTCGATGCCGTTCCTGATGACGCTCAAGGCGGCACGGTCTTTCATGCTGCCGGCGGGGTTGAAGGATTCCAGCTTGGCGTACAGGTCGAAGCTGTTCTCATCGAGCAGCCGTTCCAGCTTGACGAGCGGGGTGTTGCCTATTGTTGATAAGACGCCTGTGTGCATGTGTCTCAGCCTCCAGTGCTGATACGAGAGATCAATTCGTAGGAACCGGCGCGTCGGCGACCCGCCGGATGAGTTTGAAAGCCCTGCGCCTCAATCTCCGGGGTTGCAGGTCTCTTCGACCTGTTCCCCGGCCTGCCCATGCTCGCCGAGAACGGCCGCGACCGCGTCCTCGCCGAGCGATTCAATATCTGCCAGCACGCGCAGCAACTCTTCGTCGTCGTTCACCTGCTCGGCCTGTTTCTGGACGACGGCCACGGCAAACTTGGCGACCGTCGGGTGCTCGAACATCGCGCGCAATCCCATCTCCACCCCGCACACTTCGCTCACGCGCGCCGTAGCCCTAGCGGCGAGCAGGGAGTGGCCGCCGAGTTCGAAGAAGTTCTCTTCCACTCCCACTTCTTCCACTCCCAACACCTCGCCCCACACCCGACACACACTTCGCTCCAACTCCGTCCGCCCGCCCGCTCTCACTCCTTCGCGCCCGCTCGCCCCGCCCTCAGTTCCCGCTCTCTCCGTCAGAGCCTTCCGGTTCACCTTCCCATTCGGCGTCAACGGCAACGACTCCAACTCCACCACCACGCCCGGCACCATGTACTCCGGCAGCCGCTCCCGCAACCCCGCGCGCAGACTCCGCACCCACTCCGCTCTCGCTTCCTGACTTGCCGCGCCGTCTGCCACGCTATGTGCCGCGCCGCCTGTCTGGCTGCTCGCCTCGTTACTCGCTGCACTACTCGCCGCGCTCTCTGTCTGGCTCTCGGTCTGGCTCTCAGTCTGGCTCTCGGTCTGGCTACTCGCCTCGTTACTCGTCGCGCCCTGCGCTCTGACGACATATCCCACCAGCCGCCGCTCCGCTCCCTCTCCCGTCGCCACCACCGCGCACGCCTCCACTCCCTCCAGCCCCCGCATCCCCGCTTCCACCTCGCCCAACTCGATCCGGTACCCTCGCACCTTCACCTGCCCGTCCGCCCGCCCCGCATACTCCAACCGCCCGTCCGTCCCCCACCGCACCACGTCTCCCGTCCGGTATAGCCTCTCGCCCGCTTCCTCTCCGAACCCGTCCGGCACGAACCGCTCCGCCGTCAGCCCCGCCCGCCCGTGATAACCTCGCGCCAGCCCCGCTCCTCCCAGATACAACTCCCCCCACGCGCCCCACACCGCTTCCCGCCCGTCGCGCCCCACCACATACGCCCGCGTCCCCGACACCGGCCGCCCGATCGTCGGCTCGCTCGCTTCCTCCCGCCCCGCCGCTCCCCACGTCGAATAGGTCGTGTCTTCCGTCGGCCCGTACAAGTTGTTGACCACTTCCACCTGCGGCGCACCCGCGTAGATGGCCGCGGTGAGCGAGCGCGTCAGCGGCTCGCCCGCCAAGTTGACGATGCGGGTCGAGGGCGGCACGGCGCGCGCGCGCGTCAGTTCGGCCATGGCCGACGGGACGGTGTTGATGAGGCGGGCGCGGCGGAAGCGGGCGGGCGCGGCGGCGACTTCGAGGGCGTCCGAGGCGAGCAGGACGCGGCCGCCGCAGGCGAGCGGCGCGAAGAGTTCGAAGACGGAGAGGTCGAAGCAGACGGAGGTGGAAGCCAGCACGCAGCGCAGGTGAGCGCGGCGGAAGTGAGCGAGCGACCAGCGGAGGAAGGCGGCGGCCGAAGCGTGGCGGATGACGACGCCTTTGGGGATGCCGGTCGAGCCGGAAGTGTAAATGATGTAGGCCGCGTTCTCTCCGCCGACACGGGGGGCGGAAGCAGCAGAGGTGGAAGGGAGGGAACCATGCGTGGTCAGGTCGGTACTCAACTCGGCGTCGTGCGAGTCGGCATCGTCCGAGTCATCGCCGCTCAACTCGGCGTCATTTGCATTGTCATCGCCCCCGTCGGCGAGATGCCCGCCCGTGTCGATGACGACGGCGCGCGCGCCCGTTCCCTTCACTAACTCCGCTGCCACCTCCATTAGCCCCGCTTCGCACACCACTAACCGCGCGCCCGCATCCCCCACCATGAAAGACAACCGCTCGCGCGGGTACGTCGCGTCCAGCGGCACGTAGGCCGCTCCCGCTCGCAACACTCCGAGCAAGGCCACCACGACCGCTTCACTTCTCCCCGTCAAGACGCCGACGACCGACTCGGCTCCGACGCCGAGGCGACGCAAGCGCGCGGCCAGCCGGGCGGAGCGGGCGTCGAGTTCGGCATAGGAGAGACGCGCGCTCGCCGACTCGACGGCGCAGGCCGACGGGGTGCGCGCCGCCTGTGCTTCGAAGAGATGGTGCAGGCACTCGCCGGCGGGCGCGGCTTCGAGGGGAGAGCCGGAGCGAGGGGGAACGGGTGCGGCGGCGAGGGCGAGCGCGGCGGCCGGGGCGGAGGGCGCGGCGCAGACGGCTGAGAGCAAGGCGGAGAAGTGTTGCGCGAAGCGGGCGATGGTCGCTCCCTCGAACAGATCGGCGTTGTACTCGAATACGCCCGTCAGCCCTTGCCCGGTCTTCTCCAGCGCGAGCAGCAACTCGAACTTGGCCGTTTGGTTGTCCACCTCCCAGCGGGTAACGTCGAGGCCGGGGAGCCGCAGTTCGGTAGACGGATCATCCTGTAGCGTGAGCATGACCTGAAAGAGCGGGCTGCGGCTCAGGTCGCGGGCGGGCTGCAACTCTTCGATCAGTTTTTCGAAGGGCAAGTGTTGATGCGCGAAGGCGTCGAGCACGCGCTCCCTGTTGCGCCGCAGCAACTCGTCGAACGTGGGGTCGCCCGAAAGGTCGCCGCGCAGGACGAGCGTGTTGACGAAACATCCGATCAGACTCTCCGTCTCCGTGTGCGTGCGCCCCGCAACCGGAGTTCCGACGACGATCTCTTCCTGTTGCGCGTAGCCGGCAAGGAGCAACTGGAAGGCCGTCAGCAGCGTCATGAACAAGGTGACATCGTGGCGGCGGCTCAGGGTTTCGAGTTCGTCTGCAAGGTGGCGCGGCAGATGGAAAGGCACGCGCGCGCCGCGAAGCGTCTGGACGGCGGGGCGTGGCTTATCGGTCGGCAGTTCAAGCGCGGGCGGCGCGTCGGCGAGTTGCTGTTTCCAGTAAGCGAGTTGGGTGTCGAACAAGTCGCCTGCCAACCATCTCTGCTGCCACGCGGCATAGTCAACGTACTGGATGGGCAATTCGGCGAGAGGCGAAGGCGCGCCGTCCGAGTAGGCTTTGTAGAGCGCGCCCAGTTCGCGCCCCAGCACCGCCACCGACCATCCATCGCCGACGATGTGATGGAGCGTGAGCAGAAGTAGATGATCCTCCGCGCCGAGCTTGAGCAGCGTCGCGCGCATGAGCGGCCCGCGCTGGAGGTCGAACGGCGTGCGCGCCTCTTCGGAGGCCAACCGTTGCGCTTCGACTTCGCGCAAGGATTCCTCCATGCCGCAGAGGTCAATCGGGAGCAGCCGCAGGCTCGACTGTTCGACGACGACCGGAACCGGCCGGCCTTGCCGGGCGACGAAACTAGTGCGCAGAACTTCGTGGCGACCGACGATGTGATTGAGGCTCTGTTCGAGCGCGGCGATATTGAGTTGGCCGCGCAGGCGCACGGCTCCCGGCATGTTGTAAGCCGAAGTCGAAGGGTCGAGTTGGTCGAGCAGCCAGAGACGCTGCTGCGCGAACGAGAGCGGCCGCTCCCCTTCCCTGCTCACGCGCGCCAGAGTCGCGTCGCCCATCCCGCGCTCCGCGCCCCGCGCCTGTTCTATAGCCGCGGCGAACTTGGCGACCGTCGGCCCCTCGAAGAGACGCCGCAACGCCACCTCGACCCCGAACTCTCTCCGCACCCGCGCCAGCAGACGAGCGGCGAGCAGGGAGTGGCCGCCGAGTTCGAAGAAGTTCTCTTCCACTCCCACTTCCTCCACTCCCAACACCTCGCCCCACACCCGACACACACTCCGCTCCAACTCCGTCCGCCCGCCCGCTCTCGCACTCTCGCGCCCGCTCGCCCCGCCCTCGCCTCCCGCTCTCTCCGTCAGAGCCTTCCGGTTCACCTTCCCATTCGGCGTCAACGGCAACGACTCCAACTCCACCACCACGCCCGGCACCATGTACTCCGGCAGCCGCTCCCGCA
>DASQNL010000663.1:0-6553 GCA_035644995.1 Pyrinomonadaceae bacterium
GCCAGAATCCGACTGATGCGCCCGTAGTCCTCGTTGCGACAGACGGCAGTGGGCACGGCCTTCGACACGTCGAAGGTGCGATTATTGAAGGCGCGAATCTGCCCGTGCTCGCGCCCCGCATCGTTGATGCGAACGAGCGCGCCGCTCGCCACGAGGAATTGATCGAGTTGCTCGCCCGTCTGCGCCGCGGTCAAAACGGCGTTCGAGCGCGGCGTCCCCGGTGCGGCGGGCGAAGGCTGCGGCGTGGGCGTAGATTGCGGGGTGGGCGTGGCGGCCGGGTTGTTCGGGTCGAACTGGCTGCGCACCTCCTGTTCTTCGCGCCGCTTGTTCTGCGGGTTGAAGGTGACGGGCACAATCTGATGTTTGCCGACGAGCACCATCTTGCCCCTGACCTGCTGCCGGTGCTGTTCGAAGAAGGCGTCCAACTGCTCTTTCGTCGGGCGTTCGGGCAAGATGAGTTGATAGGCGCGCCCCGTGACCGCGCCGTTCGTGCCCGGCGTCCACGCGAGCGCCTCGCAGACGAGCGCGTCCTTGACGGGCGAGACGATGTGCGCCGAGAGGCGTTCGTTAAGCCAGCCGGGGTGGCCGAAGTCCCACGGTTCGAGATGCGCGTTCTCGAACCCCCACGCGTTCATCTGCCGCACCGTCCAGTCGGCGGCGGCCTTGAAGTTGGGCGAGCCGGTCAGGCGCGGCCCGTAGAGATCGGTCAGGACGTGCAGCGTGCGCATGGCCTGCGAACGCTCCGTGCCCTCTCTGCGAATCTTCCAGTAGACTTCCGGGTCGATGCGCTCGGTCGCGTCGGCGGCGGCCGTGGGCGTTTGCGCGAAGGCGGGGGCGAATGGGCTGAAGGACAGGGAGACGAACAGGAGAAGTGCGGCGATCTTTCTCACGATCAGGTGGCTCCTAAGCAAAGTTGATTTGTGGGACGTGTTCTTATAACACATCCGCCCGACCGATGGACGACCGCCCGCCAACTTCACGGCCGTTTGCCGCCTAACGTGCGTCGCTCCCCAAGTCTCGTTGTTTTCGCCGCCGTCGTCGTCGGCGCGGGTAGGTTGTCGGCGCGGGCGACGGTCTTCAAGGCCGTTAAACTCGTCGTGCCTGAAACGGGATGAAATAACTGTATCGCTCCCTTCACAACTTCCGGCACAGGCCGTCGCATCAGAGTAGCTATGAACTACATTTCGTCAAAAATTCTACCTAATATAGTTATAGCGATTCTTTGTTTATCCGCCTTAATCTTTGCCCAGGAATCCCCCACGCTCAAAGTTTTTCCTCACGCGAATGGACAAATACGTCTGGAAAATCCTCTCGGCGGCGTTGACATCACTGTCTGGCAGGAGAGCTATATAGAAGTTTCAAGCTCCGTTTTACCCACGAATATTAAAATATCCCCTTTAACCATAGAGCGTTCGAAAAGTGGCTTATATATCAAAGTGGCTGCCCATCATTCCGAAGCTCGCTACCCGTTCGCTCTGAAGTTGAGAGTCCCGATAAACAGCAAGTTACAGGTTTCGACCGATAAAGGAATAATTAATATAAACGGTCTGCCCGCGTCTCTCTCCGCCCGCAGCGCATCCGGCGACATAAACTTCAATTTGCCGGTAAATCCGAATGTTTCCCTCACGGCTCATTCTCTGAACGGCTCGGTTTTTTCGCCCGAAAACAAAGAAATCAAAACGAAGTATCAATCTCTCCGGGGCACCGGCTTCGCACAGGCCGGCCTCTATTCCGGGACGGGGATCATTCGTCTCTCCTCCGTCCGCTCCTTTGCCGGCACGGCAACCCGGCCGGAAAATATAACTATGAAAAGCGAGGGGCGGCCGCCCGCCGCGGCCACCCTCCCGCCAATTTTAAAAGACGCAACTTCTACCGTCCCGCGCGCAAACGCGTCCGCCGCCCGGCCGCCTGTAGACGCCCCGCTCGAAGTGGACGAAGACGACGTTATCAAAGTTGAGACCGACCTCGTAACGCTCAATGCCAGCGTCGTGGAACGCTCCACCGGGCGGGTCATCAAAGGATTGACGCAGAAGGATTTCAGACTCGAAGAAGACGGGGTCGAACAAAAAATAGAGCACTTTGAAACCGTCAACGCGCCTTTCGACCTGCTCTTGCTCATAGATTTATCCGGCTCTACGGCCAAGGTCACGGATATTATTCGGGCTGCGACCACACGCTTCGTCTCCGCCACGCGCCCCCAAGACCGTATCGCGATTGTGGCTTTTTCCGGCTCGGCCACGGTCGTCTCGCCCTTCACTTCCGATAAGTCCGCCCTCGCCGCGGCGATCAATTCCATGCAATCGCCGAAGGGAGACACCAAGCTCTATGACGGAATAAATTACGCTTTTGACTATATCGAGAGAGAATCGGCGAGCACGCGTCGTAAAGCCATGATCATCATGAGCGACGGACTCGACAGCAATTTACCCAACGTCACCGGGTCGGGCTCGATCCTGCCTTACAAAACCATCTATCGCCGCGCACAGGAATTCGACGGCATGATTTATTCCATTTGGACGAACACGGAATACGAAGCCATGAGTCCGCTCGATATTCAGCCCGAAACTTTCGATTTAGCTTACGACCAGCTCTACGATCTCTCCGAAGCCGGAAGCGGATTATTCTATGAAGTGGAAAAGCTGGACGACTTGGCCGGTATTTATGAAAAGGTTATCAGCGATCTGGGCACGGTCTACAGCGTATCCTTTAACCCCACCAATAAAGGAAGAGACGGGCGGCTGCGGCGAGTTCGTCTCCACCTTCCAAACAAACCCGGCGCGGTCGCACGCACCAAACACAGCTATACCAGATAGAGCGATTTCCCTGAGGCCGCCTCAGAATTTCGAGCGGCCTCGAAACGATGCGACTTCCAACGCGCCATCGTAACCGGCAAAGCGGAATGTCAGGCAAAGCCCCTTGGGCGGGCTTTGCCTAAAACCCCCCACCTTAAGCACTTATTGGGCAGACTGTGGACTTTTTGGGCAGACTCTCAATGCCCAGCCGCTTGACAGATGCTTTAGTTAAAGCTAAAGTAGTCGCCGTGGCAGTTAAGTTTACTTATGGATGCAAAACCATGCTCGTTAGAAATTCTCCCCGGTCAACGCGATAGCACTCGCCGCGCGGTACTTTTTCTTATTTACCAGAAAGTGCAATTCGTTGATGCGAAAGATAAGTTTCAGGCGCTGTCTGACGACGAGGAAAGAACACTGCTGAGCAGGATTGACTATTGGATAGATGGCAAAGTGTACAAGAAGTATTTTCATGGTTGGGATGCATCTCAGTATAGAGGGAAGTACACGACTTGCTTTGTTTTCAAACTTCAAGAACGTAGGTTCTACGGCTTCTTAGCGCACCCTAAAAGTGCTGACCGCAGATTTGAGGCTTGCGTCTTAGTATTACACCAAGAAAAGAATCAATGGGAGACAGAAGAGGGCGATCTAAGGCGCATCAAAGAGATTAGCGAAGACGCTGCCGTAAGAAAGGCGCTCATGGAACATTATGATCCGAAGAGCGGTAGCAAAAAATGAAAGATAAAATTATGAAGCACTGGACTAGTAGAAGCGTCGAAGATTTCCAGTTTCGCCTCGCTGCTGATTTCATCGCGCAGCTCGAGGCTAAAATGGAGCAACTCGACATGAGCCAAGCGGAATTGGCTAGGGCGATGGATGTCACCGAGGGTCGAATTTCCCAGATTGTCAATAGCCCCGGCAACCTGAGCTTGAACCTGATGGTCAAGTGCGCGCGCGTCCTCGGCATGAAGTTGTCGGTGGTCGCTTATGAAGACGAGGACAAGGAGAATAACCAAGGGCCGGTTGATGCTGAAATTTTCCGCCGCTGCTGGGAAAAGGCTGGGTATCCTCGCGACTTCTGGGCGCTCGAAGAGTCGCAGCAGGAACGGCATAATGAGAAACCGCAGGCTCGCGCGGCTTCTACTGGGCAGGCGGAAATTCCGCTACGAGAGTCTCCCCAAGTTGTCATTAGCTTGGACAAGGCTGCGATGCGTGAAAATGATGCCGCGTCTAACAGCGCCTATGTTGAGCGTTTTGAGTTGATGGGAGGGGCGGGGGAGGTACTCACCGCCTCCAACTCAATAGATGATGAACTTATTAGTAACGTAGCGCACTAAGAAGGAGATCAGTATGGCTGACTCAACACCGATTACATTTTCATACAAAGACATCGTAGAGATGCTTATAAAGAAACAAGGCATCCACGAAGGGATTTGGGGAATACATGTAGCCTTCCGCCTTCATGGTGCGAATGTCACGCTCGGAGAAGCTGAACCGCTACCCGCATCCGTAGTTCAAATTACCGGGATCGGACTTCAACCTGCTGTAAAGGTAAACTCTCTTAGCGTAGACGCCGCTGAAGTTAATCCTGCTCCCAATGGAACTAAAAAGGCATCAAAAAAGCAAGGCACCGCAAAGAAATAGTTCTAACTAATTTGAGAAGCATTATGCTGCTTCTGCCCAAAACTTCGGCTTCAATCCAAGTTCAAACATAGACTGAATAAGGCAACAGATGTTGTGGCAGAGAACCTTGCACAACGTTTCGTTGATCTGCGCCGTCTTGGTCTTGCTTCTCACGGAGTCGCCGAACTTGCATCTTGATCATGTGGAATGTCGTTTCGACGTTATTTCTCTTGTGAGAGTTGTGCATGAACCACTCTTGAGTGAAAGAGTAGTAGTGACGCATTTGTTTCCAGAGAGGGCTATGAGCTTTCTTGTTGCGCTTGTCATAAGAGATGCTATTCGATCTGTAAAGGGATGAACGGCATCGCATGATGCTCGGCGGTCACCTGTACATTACCGCTCAACAAGTACGCCTTGACTTTTTGGGTAAAGCCCGCCCGGTGAGCTTTGCCCAACAATTACAGATTCGCCACAAGATGCTGACCTTACGTTGCTAGCCATGCACAACATGGAGGGTCAATTTTGAATTGTTGGGCAAAGCCCGCCCGGTGCGTAGCCTGTTCGCACTGTAAACTTCCTTCGCAACCGTGAGTAACCTCGTCTCTCGCCCGCAAATTATACGAACCCGCCCTCAACGCCGAAGCCGGATGCTAATGAAGTATCCGGCCGCGCGCTCCTGGTCGCCCGACCGCTCTAGCCCGGAAACCTCGTCGAGCCGGTGTTTATCGGGGGCGGGTTCGATTTCATCGTCCGCATGCACATGGCACAAGAGTTGATAAGTTGATCGCCGCTCTCAGAGGTGTCAGGCCAACCTTTTTTGTCCCAAGGACATCTATTGTGTTTTCCCGCCTCAAAACAACAGCCACGGCAAAGTTTAATCAGAAAGCTGTCAGAAGAATGAAACCCTCGCCCCAGAAGTACGTGCGCCTGCGCGTCTTGAAGCGGCATGGCGCGACGCCGATGCTTCTGCTTTTACTCGCCTGCGGCGTCCTGTACCCGGTGACCGCGGCCTGGTCGTCAGCAGCAGCGGGCGCGTCCGACGCTCACGCACTTGCCGCCGCCCGGCCGTCGCACTTCGCGGCTGCGCCCGGCGTCCCCGCCGCCGCCATCGATCTCAACTCGACGCCGATCTACGGTCAGCCGTACGACGGCCGCGCCTTCGAAGGCCCCAGCTCGAAGATATCCGGCGGGCAGCAATTTGACAGGGAAGTGGTTGACGACTTCGATCTGAACGCCTCGCTTACGCGCGTCGTCGTGCGCGGGGCGCGCGGCGGCTACAATATGCCGCCGAACCCGAC
Organism: Pyrinomonadaceae bacterium; assembly: GCA_035644995.1. Classification (GTDB taxonomy): domain Bacteria; phylum Acidobacteriota; class Blastocatellia; order Pyrinomonadales; family Pyrinomonadaceae; genus JAIVJZ01. Next base: position 5,711 of record DASQNL010000663.1, read on the forward strand.
TTACTATGGTGTCTACGTCCGCTTCTACGACGGCGTTCAGGGCACACCCGGCGCGCTTCAGGCCGAACACTTCCTGCCGCCGGGCGCGCCCGGCGTCGTGTTCGATGCGGCGCGGCCTTCCACCTTCGACATCACGCTCCCTTCGCCCTTCAACGCCACCGGCAGACACTTCTTCTCCGTTCAGCCGGTCTTCGGCGGTTCGGAAACCTGGGGAGTGATGAGCGGCGGCTACCCGAACGTGCGCGGCTCGGCCTGGCTCAAGCGGGATCGAGTGGCCGACGGCGGGACGTGGACGGTGGGCGGGGTCGCGGGCAACTTGAACGACATGTCGTTCGACCTGTTCGGCACGCTCCTGTCCGCGCCGCGCATCGACACGCTGTCGCCGAACCCCATTCCGCGCAGCGGGCTGCTCCGCATCAGCGGCGCGTACTTCGGCGCAGCGCAGGGCGCAAGCCGTTTGACCATCGACGGCAAGCAATCGCAGTACATCGCCCACTGGTCTGACAGCCTGATTATCGCCTACGTGCCCGAAGCCTCGACGCTCGGAGACGTGCCCGTGAGCATCACGACCGACGCCGGTACGGGGAGCGCGACGCTCGGCGTCACGACCCGCCCCGCGGACGGGCGCATCCGCTGGCGTTTCACCGTCGCCGGCGATTACGTGCTACACCGCTCCGGCATCGGGGCTGACCGCTCCATCTACCTGAACGACGTGAACGGTCGGCTCTACGCCCTCTCGCCCGACGGCGGATTGAAGTGGGTCTTCCAAGCCGGCAAAGTCGGCTACGTCGGCCCCGTCACGGTCGGCGCGGACGGCACGGTCTACGTGGCCGGACTCGTGCC
>DASQNL010000664.1:0-1864 GCA_035644995.1 Pyrinomonadaceae bacterium
GGAGATAGTCGAGCCGCTGCGTCGTTTCCTCGCCGCGAGTCCGCCGCAGGGCACGAAAGAGCAGAGGCAAAACGCGCGGCTTATGCTCGGCTTAGAAGTCACCGTGCTCAGTCGCTTCGACGAGGCCGAACAGGTGCTCGCCGACTACGCGCGAAACGATCCGGCCACGCCGCAAGGTCTCTTCAAACTCCACCACGCGCTCGCACGCGCTTACTCGCAGAACAAAAAGATCGAGGAGAGCGCGGCGCACGCGCGCTCTGCCTTCAAAGTGGCGAAGGAGTCGCCCGTCAAGGCGGGCGATGAATCCGACCGCGCGCAAATTATCGGGAGCGCAGCCGGGTTTCTCGCGGACGTTTTGTTGAAGTTGAAGAGGGAGCGCGAGGCCGCCGCGACGATGGAAGAGTTGCTGCGGCTCGGCCTCTCTTTGCCGTCGGCTGAACTCTTCACGACGGCGGGGCGCTGGCTCGCGATAAACGAGCAGGGGGAAGTGATCGAACGCGTGCTCGACGAGACGCCGACTGCCGATACGTCGGCGACCGCGCCGGAGATCGAGATCGCCGAGTGGATCGATCAAAAGCCGGTGAAGCTGGCGGATTTGCGCGGGCGCGTCGTCCTCCTTGATTTCTGGGCGACGTGGTGCGCGCCGTGCCGTTTCACGATGCCGAAGTTGAAGACGCTGCACGAACGTTTCAAAGGGGAGGGCTTGGTGGTCATCGGCCTCACGCAGTTTTTCGGGAGAGACGGAAAAACCGTCCTCACGCCCGCGGAAGAACTGGCGCACCTGCGCTCCTACAAAAAAGATTTGAAACTTCCCTACGCGTTCGCCGTCGGCAGGGATGCGGGCAACGACCTGCGCTACGGCGTGCGCGTGATCCCGACGGCGTTCGTCATCGACCGTCGCGGGCGCGTCCGCTACATCGCCGCCGGCGCAAGCCCCGCGAACGACGAAGAACTTTTGCACGTCATCAGGAAGCTGCTCGCCGAACAACCTTAAAAGACGTAAATCGTGAATCGTAAATCGTGAATAGATAAAAACCAATGAATCGTGAATCCTAATCGTGAATAGAAGAAAGCGGTTCTTCACTATTTACGATTTACAATTCACGATTTACGAGTTTGTTGTTGTAAGCTGGCACGAGTTATGGAAGGTACTAATCTCAGTTTTTCGCTCCTGATCGCGTTCGTCGGCGGTCTCGCGTCTTTCCTCAGCCCGTGCGTGCTGCCGCTCGTGCCGGGTTACATCTCGCTCATTTCGGGCGTCAGCATCGACCACTTGAAAGAGGGCGGCGAAGCGCGCACGCAGGCGCGACGCGCCGTGATGCTGAACTCGCTCGCCTTCAACGCGGGACTCTCCCTGATCTTCGTCGCGCTCGGCGCGGCTGCCGGACTGATCGGCTCGGCCATCACGTCGAACCCGTGGATACGCATCATCGGCGGCCTCATCATCATCGCGTTCGGGTTGCAGTTGATGGGCGTCCTGAAGATCGGCGCGCTCTACCGCGACACGCGCAAGTTTTCCGACGAGAAACCGCGCGGCATGCTCGGATCGTTCACTCTGGGGCTGGCCTTCGCCGCCGGTTGGACGCCCTGCATCGGCCCCATACTCGGCGGCATACTCGGCCTCGCCGCCACGAGCGGCGGCTGGCAAAGCGGCCTCGTCCTCTCCGCCTTCTACGCCGCCGGACTCGCCGTGCCGTTTCTCCTGACGGGACTCGGCATCAATAAATTTTTGAGTTTCTACACGCGCTTCCGACGCCACCTGCACAAGGTCGAAATCGTCTCCGGCGTCCTGCTCATCGTGATCGGTTTGCTTGTCGCCACCAACAACGTGACGCGGCTCGCGAGTTACGCTTCCGTCATCCCC
>DASQNL010000665.1:0-3398 GCA_035644995.1 Pyrinomonadaceae bacterium
TGAGATTCAAATACGGTGTCGGGTAGCGGCGAGTCGGGTCGAATTCGTCCGCCCGTTAATTCCTGGAATTCATATTTGCGCCAGAGGGGGGAAAACTGTTGGCGCAAACGTCGGACGCCCCGGCAGGTTTTTTGAGGAGAGAGCCTGCGCGGGGCGTTCGCATGGAAAAGCAGTGACGAGTGACAAGTGACGAGTGACAAGTTAAGGCAAGAAAACCTGTCTTTAAACTTATCTTCAACTCGTTACTTGTCACTCGTCACTGCTTTATTGACTTTTCGCTCGTCACTTGTCACTCGTCACTGTCTTATTGTCTTTCGACGATGATCGCGATGCCCTGGCCGCCGCCGATGCAGGCGGTGGCGAGCGCGTAGCGGCCGCCGCGACGACGAAGTTCGAGGAGCGAAGTGAGGACGAGGCGCGTGCCCGATGCGCCGAGCGGGTGGCCGAGCGCGATTGCGCCGCCGTTGACGTTGGTGCGCGCGCGGTCGAGGCCGAGTTCCTTTTCGACGGCGAGATATTGACCGGCGAATGCCTCGTTGACTTCGACCAGATCGATGTCCGACAGTTTCAGCCCGGCACGCTCCAGAGCCTTGCGCACGGCAGGCACGGGGCCGATGCCCATCACGTCAGGCTCGACGCCCGCGTAAGCCCACGCCACGACGCGCCCCAGCGGCGCGACCCCGCGCGACTTCACAAACTCTTCGCCCGCGATGACGAGAGCCGCCGCGCCGTCAACGATGCCGGAGGCGTTACCGGCCGTGACGAAGCCGTCTTTGCTGAAGGCCGTCGGCAGTTTCGCCAGCACTTCGAGCGTCGTGTCGGGGCGCAGGTGGTCGTCCGTGTCAACCACTTTGACGCCCTTGCGCGTCTTCACTTCGACGGGCGTGATCTCTTCTCTGAACAGCCCCGCATCCTGTGCGCGCTTCGCCTCGGTTTGCGAGCGCAACGCGTAAGCGTCTTGCTCCTCGCGCGAGATTTCATAGCGGCGCGCGAGGTTTTCGGCCGTGCCCGCCATCGTCGTATTGCAATAGGTGTCGAGCAGGGCGACCATCAGAGTGTCTTCGAGTTTGCCCTGTCCGAGCGAGAAGCCGGAGCGCGCGCCGTAGATGGCGTGCGGAGCCATCGACATCGACTCCATGCCGCCGACGAGCGCGGTGCGAGCCTCGCCGAGCAGGATCATATGCGCGCCGGAGACGATTGACTGGATGCCGCTGCCGCACAGCCGGTTGACGGTGAGCGCGGGACGGTCGGCGGGCACGCCCGCCTTGAGCGCGACGTGGCGCGCGCCGTAGATGGCATCGCCTGAAGTCTGCAAGGCGTTGCCGAAGATGGTGTGATCGATCTCTTCCGCCGCCACGCCGGTCGAGGCGAGCGCGCCGCGCGCGGCGGCCGCGCCGAGGTCAATCGCCTTAACATCCTTCAGCGCGCCGACGTATTCGGTCATCGGCGTGCGCTTGCCGCCTAAAATAAAAATGTCTTGAGCCATTATTTTCCTACTTCCTCATTGATCGTTGAAAACTTCCCCGGATACCAAACAGACGAAAGTAACAGACGCGCAAACTGCGCGTCAAACTCGCCTCTTCGCGCCCCGTCGTGCCGCGAAATTTAGATGAAAACCGAAGGCTGCAAGCTGCCCGTTTCGTCGCGCCCGCAATCTAAACATGCGCTACGGCAATATTATCCGGCTCGCTCCGGTTGGCGGGCGCTGTTCAATGCCGGACAGAAAGTAGGATTCAACAGAAGTAATCACCTGCCGCTAAAATGCGTCCTCTCCAGTAGACGCCTTGTCACTCTAACCGGACACACAAACCTCTGTTTCACCTGAAATAGACCCGATAAGATCGGCGTTTTTGCCCGGTATGAATATTGCCGTCGGATAAGCCCGACTCTCCGTTGGTGGTTCGGGTTGAACTTCCGAGTCAATATTTATGACCGTTTCAGTTCCAAACTGAAGCGCCGGTGATCGGCGCAGGCGTTTGCCAAATAAATTCGCCTGTATCAATATTGCCGCCTCACAGTTGTCGCTCTCGACCTCGATCCGCGACGTGAACCTCTAAAAGTTCAATCTTGTTAAGGAGTAACCCTCGTGAAATACGGAATCACCCTGCCCGCCGCGACGGCCTTTGCCCGCCGGGGTATTTTCGCCGCCGTCGTCTTCCTCCTCGTGGCCGGCTTCGCGTCGCAGGCTCTGCACGCACAATCTTTTGATCGCATCGAACGCGAGCGAGCGCTCTCGATGCTTGCAAACATCAAGGATCAACTCAAAAAGAACTACTACGACCCAACCATTCGCGGCATGGACGTGGAGGCGCGTTTCAAAGTTGCCGAAGAGAAGATCAAGCAGGCCGGTTCCCTCGGTCAGGCCTTCGGCGCAATCGCACAGGCTTTGCTCGACCTCAACGATTCGCATACTTCGTTCAGCCCGCCTTCGCGCGCCGTGAGCGTGGAGTACGGATGGCAGATGCAGGCCATCGGCGACGGGTGTTACATCGTGGCCGTCAAGCCGGGCAGCGATGCCGAGGCGAAGGGCATCAAGCCGGGCGATCTGGTGCTCTCGGTTGACGGCTTCAAACCCTCACGCAAAGAACTCTGGAAGATGGAGTATTACTATTACGCGCTCAGCCCCCGACCGGGTATCCGGCTCATCGTGCAAAGTCCGGGGCAGGAGCCGCGGCAGGTGGATGTGGCGGCGAAGGTGCGACAGGAGAGACGCATCATTGATCTGGCGGGCAAAAACGCCACCTTCGACCTCAACGAGGTGATTCGAGAGAGCGAGGACTCCGCGCAATTCAGGCGACATCGCTTCCACAAATTAGGCGGCGTGGTCATCTGGAAAATGCCCAGCTTCAGTTTCGAGCCGGAGCAGGTGGACACCATCATGACCGAACATGTGAACGGGCACGGCGCGCTGATCCTCGATCTGCGCGGCAACCCCGGCGGTTACATCGCGACGCTGGAGCGACTCGCCGGATACTTCTCCGATCACGATGTCAAAATCGCCGACCGCAAAGGGCGCAAGGAGATGAAGCCGATGCTCGGCAAGACGCGCGGCAAAGACATCTTCACGGGCAAACTGATCGTCCTCGTGGACAGTAAATCCGCCTCCTGCTCGGAGATGTTCGCGCGCCTGATCCAACTCGAAAAGCGCGGCGTCGTGCTCGGAGACGTGTCGGCGGGGGCTGTCATGCAGTCGAAATTTTACCGGCAGGAGATGGGCGTCAACACTATCGTCATCTACGGCGCAAGCATCACCGATGCCGACGTGATCATGACCGACGGCAAGAGCCTCGAACACACGGGCGTCCAGCCGGACGAGTTGCTCCGCCCGACGCCCGCAGACATGGCGGCCGGACGCGACCCGGTGCTGACGCGCGCCGCCGAACTCATGAACGTCAAAC
>DASQNL010000666.1:0-2270 GCA_035644995.1 Pyrinomonadaceae bacterium
GCGTCTGCCCGAACCAGTCAATATCAATCGCCGGCCAGTTCTGCGGCTTATAAATCCGCACCCCGTCGCCATCCACATCTGTTTCGAGCAAGGGATTGCCGCGCGAATCGAGCGGCGCGCCGATCTGTTTCGCTCGCTCGATGATCTGCTCGTCACTTTCGTCGTCGGCGACGGTGAGATCGTCTTGCGCCTTCCGATTCGTCACGGTTGACTTGCTGATAACTTCGGCTTCCGGCACGAACGCAGATATGCGCTGCAACTGCACACCGTTTTCGATGTCGGCCGCCTCCGCGCGCGTGACGATACGCGGCGCATCCTCGCCGCCGACGCCGAGCATCCGTTCGCCCTCGACCTGCACCTGTAAACTACCGTCTGCCTGTCTGCCGAGCACATAACCCTGCACGCCGTTGACCATGACGCGCTCGTTCGGGGTGAGTGAATCGAACGTGCTGAGATTGTTGAGCGCGCCCTGCTGCACCTGTGCGGGCGTGACACCTTCGCCTTGATTGATGCGCTTCTCGCCGCCGTTGACGGCCGGTGAGAAGATGTAGCCCTCCGGTGTCTGCTCGACGATTCCGGCCGCGACCAAGTTTTCGACCGCATCCGGCTCCGTCACGCCGAGAATCCGCCGCAAGCCTTCATCGGTGTATGTGGCAGACAACACGCCGCCGTTCGCCGCGACCGTCTCGCGCACCCAATCACTCAAGCCCGATTCCGTGAAAAGTTCGTCGAGAGTGCCCGCGTCCATCCGCGCGATCAATTCCTCACGCTCCACTTGCTGCGGGTCGTAGATGATGCGACCGCCTTCGGGCGTGCCGAACGAACGCATCCCGTTCGGCACGACGATCTTCTCGCCGCTCTGAACCTCTTCGGGTGGGACGACGACGACGCGCTGCGCGCCCGCTTTCAAATCCAAAAGCTGCTCGCGGCTGTTCTTGCGACGGCCAACGAGCGATGCCCCGCCCGCGACCGCGCCCGGCAAGGCGAAGCCCGCAGCCTCAACCGAAAGCTGATGCAGGAACTCGCCGAGCGACTGGTATGGAATCGCTTCCAACCCTGTGCCCGCGCGCGCCGCTTCGCCGAACCGTTCCTCCAAAACTTCGCCCGCGATGCCGTTCCAACCGAAACGCTCGATGGTCTCGCGCACGTCGGTCGCCGTCGCGTTCGGGTGTATCTTCAGATAGCGCGCCAGCAATCCGTCTTTGAGCGACCCGATCCGCGAGGCGACCGCGCCGCCGACTTTAGTTCTGGCTAAAGCCCCGCCGAGTTCGCCGAGCGCGCCGCCGGAATGTTCCGACGCGATCTCGATGTAATGGTCGAGCGCGGCTTTAGGAAATGCCGTCTCCAAGCCCTCGCCGGTTTCGAGCATCCGCTCGGCCGCGCCCGCCGGAATGCGGGTTGCGCCCGCGAGCGCGGTCTGTGGCGCGGAGGCGATGGTGTTGCGCGCGCCTTTGAGGATCATGCGCGCCGGTATCCCGGCCACGGGTCGCGCCAGTTTCGCCGTCACGCCCGCCGCGCGCTGCGCCGCGAAACGCCCCAACGCTTTGAGCGCGCCCCGCTCGACCGCTTCCTGACCCGCCTTGTAAACCCCGCCGGTCGCCGCAATCTCCGTCACGAACGAAGGGAGTTCGGCCACGATGCTGCCGACTTTATTCCACCAGTTCGTGTCTTGCTGAGAGTAGGCGTCGAACGTGCGCAACAGTTCCTCATCGCCCTCGATGGGGCGATTCTGCTCGGCGCGCTCGGCCGCGCGCGCAACCGTCTGGATGTCGAAGAGATCGCCCGCGGAGTTGAGGAAGGGAAGGAAAGAGGCGGGGTTCGATTTGATCTCCGCGATCTTATCCCAACCCGTGCGCGCACCTTCATGCCCCGCACCAGCCTTTTTCAGCCTCTCCGTCAGGTCGCGCACGAGCGGCGCGTCCTTTTGCGGCTGAAGCATGTTCTGTTCGCGCTCCAGACGGCGCGCGTTCTCAGGCGTCGGGTCGCGCTCGTAAATCTCCTGCGCCGTGATCCCGGCCGCGCGCTGATCGTCCTCGATGGCGCGCTCGTCGTCCTCCTGCTGCTGGCGCGCCCGCGCGTATTCCTCGACCATCCTGCGATCTAGGCTTCCGGCCTCGAAGGGAGCTTGTAACTGGCCGGAGATATTGCCCCGCAAAGTTTCAACCGGGTCGTCCGTGCGGCGGCGCAATTCTGACGTGGGTGGCACCGTGCGCGTGCGGTTCGCGCCGGGCGTGGCTGCGTCGAGTTTGAAGGTCTGAGGTTCTCGGCGG
>DASQNL010000667.1:0-5643 GCA_035644995.1 Pyrinomonadaceae bacterium
CGCTCCACGGCATGTTTTTTGAGGCGTGCCCTGGCGGCCACGCCGCGCATGTCGGAGGCGGTCTGTCCCGTCTCGATCTTCGACATGCGCTCGAAGTAGGAGCGCGTCACCTCGTTGAGGTTGACGGGGAAGTCGAAGCGCGCGAGGCGGTCGAGTCCGGCGGCGAGACGAAAGATGGCGTTGTCTTTGACGGGCAGCGAACTGTGCCCGCCCTTGTTCCGCACTTCGAGGCGATAGCTCTGGTAGACCTTCTCGCTCGCCTGCACGGCGTTCAGCAGAGGCTTCCCCGCTTTGAGATAACCGCGCCCGCCCTCGTTGATGCCGAACTCGGCGTCCACCAGCGCGCGGTGCTCCTTCAAGAGAAACTCGACGCCGTTGAAGTCGCCGGTCTCCTCGTCGGTCGTGAGGGCGACGATGATGTCGCGTGTGGGCTGGAAGTTTTCGCGTTTGAAGCGGATCAGGTTGGCGATGAAGATCGCGGCCATCGCTTTATCGTCCATCGTGCCGCGCCCGTAGTAGTAGCCGTCGCGCTCGGTGAGCTTGAAGGGGTCGAGTCCGTCCGACCAATCCTCCCGGCGCGCCTCGACGACATCGATGTGCGCGAGCAGCAGAAGCGGCTTGCCCGTGGCCGCAGGGCTGCGGTAGCGCGCCACGAGGTTGCCCTTCTTCGCGTTCCCGGCGGGCACGACCACGCGCACGTCCGCGGCCGCGAACCCGGCCGCGATGAGGCGCGCACGCATCGCCTCCGCCGCCCGCGTCACGTCGCCGTGCGGGTCTACCGTGTTGATCTCGATTAACTCCTGAAAAATTTCGCGCAGTTGTTGCCGCTCGGACGCGCGCGAGCCGTCTTGCGCGCGGGCAATGCCCGGCGCGTGCGCCATGAGCGACGCGACGGCGAGCAAAGCGACGGCGAGCGAAGCGACGAAGCGGTGTCTTAATTTGTGCATAAGTCTCTTTCTCGGAAGCGCGTGAACCAGTCCCGACAGGGACGATTGATAATAGCCCGGCGTTTGAGCGCCGTGGATAACGAGCATGAATCTTACGTGAAGTCCCGTAGGGACGATTGAAGGAGAGCGACGCGAAATCTTCAATCGTCCCTACGGGACTCAAACATTATTCTGCGACTGATCCCCGACGATAAATCGCCGGGCTATTATCAACCGTCCCTGTCGGGACTATTATCGACCGTCCCTGTCGGGACTATTATCGACCGTCCCTGTCGGGACTATTACCAACCGTAGCTGTCAAGACTACTGTCGACCGTCCCGGTCGGGACTACTGTCGACCGTCCCGGTCGGGACTATTATCAACAATCCCTGTCGGGACTACTGTCAACCGTCGCTGTCGGGACAAGCAGCAGCCTTAATCTTCAAACGGCTCAGCCGGACGGAAATTAACGCCGTCCGGGCTGATCGAAACTTTCTCCCGCCCCTTAAGCCCTCGACGCCGCTTTGCTACTGCGCCGGAATCTCAATCGGCTTGCCGACCATAATCGTCGGCGCGTCGAAGCGGCGCAGCGTCTCGTTCAATTTCGGCACTGACTGCGTGAAGAACTTGTTGGCCTCGGCGAGCGTCGTGCGGAAGCGTGTCTGGAGCGCGTTGTAATAGTCGCGCTGGGCGGGCGTGGGCGCGGCGTTCGTCGCGTCGAGGGTGAAGAACAGCCCGCCGATCTCGTCAATCATTTGCGCCCGGCCGGGGTTATAGCCGAGTCCTTCCGCCTCCGGCCGCGAGAGCGAGGCGAGCGTCTTGTCCACTTGTTTCAAGTTGTCCGTGATGGCGGCCGTCAAATCCTTCGGCGGGTCGGTCAAGCGTTCCTTGACGGTGCGCTCGATGAACTGGAGTTGGCCTTTGATGCTGTCGAGCGCGCGCAGCATCGTGTTGGTCGTCGATTGCATATCGCGCAACTTCAAACTCATGTCGTGCGTCAACTGCAAATCCGGCGCGGGCACGCTCAGGGTTGGGTCGAGACGCACTTCGACGCGCCGCTCGACCGACTTGTCGCCGACGAAGAGTTTGACGGTGTACGTGCCGGGCAACGCCTGCGGGCCGCGCGCGTTGCCGCCAAAGGGCGTTTCTTCCATCGTCGGCGGACGCCGCACCTGCGCGCCGCCGTAGCGCAAGTTCCACGCATAGCGATTCAAGCCCCGCTCTTTCGGCACGCGCGTCTCTTCGAGCACGAGTTGGCCTTTGGCGTCGCGGATTTCGAGGCGCACCTTCGTCTTTTCGTCGGGCTTCGCTTTGAGGTGGTAAGTGATGAGCGCGCCGTAGGGCGGGTTCTGGCCGGTGAAGGGTTTGTCGCCGATGCCGTAGCGCGTGAAGCGCGTGGTGTAGCGCAGGGCGGGGCGTATGTCGAACAGGTGCAGGTCTGCGCCGCGCACCGTGTCGCTCATCTGCTGGATGGGCGTGGCGTCGTCGAAAATCCAGATGCTGCGGCCGTGCGTGCCGAGGATCAAGTCGTTGTCGCGCGGGTGGACGATGATGTCGTGGATGGCGACGTGCGGCAGGTTCTTGAGCGTCAGAGGCTGCCACGTGTTGCCGCCCGTATAGGAAGCGTAGAGGCCGAGTTCCGTCCCGGCGTAGATCAGGTTCGTGTTCTTCGGGTCTTCGCGCACGACCCAGACGTAGGCGTTCGCGGGCAAATTGCCGCTGACGTTGCGGAAGGTGCGCCCGCCGTCGGTCGTCTTGTAGACGTAGGGGCGCAGGTCGTTGAGCATGTGGCGGTCGAAAGAGACGTAGGCCGTTTGGTCGTCGGCGCGCGAAAGCTCGACGTGCGAGACGGGCGAGTTCTCCTTGAGGCCGGGGACGTTTTTGGTCAGATTCGTCCAACGCTTGCCGCCGTCGGTCGAGGCCTGGAGTTGGCCGTCGTCGCTGCCCGCCCAGATCAGCCCGGCGCGCAAGGGAGATTCGGCGATGCTGATGAGGGTCGAGTGATATTCCGCGCCCGTGTTCTCCAGCGCGACGGGGCCGCCCGCGTCGCCTTGTTTCGTCCGGTCGTTCGTCGTCAGGTCGGGGCTGATGGCCGTCCAACTCTTGCCGAAGTCGGTTGACTTGAAGACGACGTTGCCGCCGAGGTAGACGGTGTTCTTGTCGTGCGGCGAGAGGATAATGGGCGAGTTCCAGTTGAAGCGATACCTTTGCTCCGAGGCGGCGCCGCCGAGGTCGTCGGCGTAGGGCGTGATGGACTGCTGCTCGCGGTTGCGCATGTCGGTGCGGACGATGCCGCCGCCCTGCGATTCGGAGAGGTATAGCTCCGGGTCGTCGGCGTGGTTGAGGGTGTAGAAGCCGTCGCCGAAACTGATCATGCGCCAGTCGTCGTTAAGGATGCCGGCGGGTTCGCGCGTGCGGCTCGGCCCCGTCCAACTGCCGTTGTCCTGCAAGCCGCCCATCACGTAGTAAAACGGCTGCCGGTTGTCGGCGTAAATTTGATAGAACTGGCCGAGCGGCATGTTGTTGACGTATTCCCACGTCTCGCCGCGGTCGTATGAGACGGCGACGCCGCCGTCCTGCCCCTGCCACATGCGGCGCGGATCGACGGGGTCGATCCAGAGCGCGTGATAGTCGATGTGCGTGCGCCCGGTGATGGAGCGAAACGTGCGCCCGCCGTCAATCGAGACGAACAGCGTCGAGGCGATGGCGTAGATGCGATCCGCGTTCGTCGGGTCAACGCGCATGTCCGTGTAATAAAAACCGCGCGAGACGATGGATGCCTGATTCGAGACGCGCCGCCAAGTGTCGCCCGCGTCGTCCGAGCGATAGAGCGTGCCTTCCTTCGACTCCGTGATCGCGTAGACGATGTTCGGGCTGCTCGGCGCGACTTTGACGCCGATGCGCCCGATGAGTTTCGGCAACCCCGTCGTGAGCTTGTTCCAGGTGCGGCCGCCGTCAATGGATTTGAAGACGCCGCCGCGCTCGCTGCCGCTCTTGTGCGTCCAGGGCGTGCGGCGGAATTGCCACATCGCGGCGTAGAGCACGTTCGGGTTCGCGGGATCGATGTCGAGATCGGAGACGCCGTGTTCCGCGTCTATGTAGAGCGTCTTCGTCCAGGTCTTCCCGCCGTCGGTCGTCATAAAGACGCCGCGCTCCTCGTTCGCGCCGAACGCGTGGCCGAGCGCGCCGACGTACACCACGTCCGGGTTGCGCGGGTTGATGACGATGCGCGAGATGTGGCGCGAATCGCGCAGCCCCATGTGCTTCCATGTTTTCCCGCCGTCGGTCGATTTGTAGACGCCGTCGCCGAACGAGACGCTGTTGCGCACGTTCGACTCGCCCGTGCCGACCCACACGACATCGGGGTTCTTCGGTTCGAGCGCGAGGTCGCCGACGGAGATCGTGCCCTGTCGCTCGAAGATGGGGCGCCACGTCTGTCCGCCGTTCACGGTCTTCCAGATGCCGCCTGAGGCCGTGCCGACGTAGACGAGGTCGGGGTCGCCCGCGACGCCCTCCACATCACTCGTGCGCCCGCCCATGTTGGCCGGGCCGATGCTGCGCCATTCGAGACGCTCGAAGGGGTCAGCGTTGCGCCCCGCGTCCTTCTCATCTTTGGCCGCCGCGGTGCCCGTGTTCTTCGCGGGCGTGCCTGCGTCCTTCGCCGGGTCGAAACGTTCTTCGGGCGTCGCGGACGGCGCGGGCGTCGCGGGCGTCGCGGTCGGCGCGGGCGTTGGGGTTGGCGTCTGTTGCTCCTGCGCCGCCGCCACGGCGGCGTGTTGAGCAAGACCCGTGCAGATTAGGAAGAACAGGGCTAACGCCCACCCTTGCGGCAAACGGCATTTCAGCATGAACTCGACTCCTACGGCGACGTGACTTGAATAAAACAGATTGGAACTGGAAAGATAAACCAACTCTTGTTTGTGCGTCTATCGTTAGATTCGAGAAATCACGGCGAAAAGTTTCCCGCCGCGAAGATTTACGCCGGGTCGCGGCCAAGCGTCGGGACGAGGCCGTGCGCCACCGCCGACACACAGGGCACGGAGAAATAAAGGGACGAGAGGAATACTCAACTCGCTTGAGCAGGTTCTTCATTCATCCCTCCGCCCTCCGCCCTCCGCCCTTTATTCTCTCCCGCTCCGGTTGACAACCGCCGCGCGAAAACTACATAAGAATCCTGTCCGAATCTGACCGCCGAACCGCACCTGAGCCGCCCGAAGAATGTCCAAACGCCTCTTGCTCACACTCGCGCTCCTCTTCATCTCAACCGGCGTCGCCCTTTTCATCTATTATCGCCTGCGCGAACGCCCCGTGCCGACCGTCGCGGGCTGGCGCGCCACCGTCTCGACGCACGCGGGCGACGGCGCGCCCGGCGCGACCGACGCCGCGACGCCGACGCAGGCGCGCTTTCACAACCCGTTCGGCGTCGCCGTTGACCAGCGCGGCAACGTCTACGTCGCCGACGCGGGCGACAGCAATCGTATCCGCAAGATCGGCGTGGAGGGCGCGGTGACGACGCTCGCGGGCGGCGCGGAAGGCTTCGCAGACGGCGCGGGCGGCGCGGCCTCTTTCAACACGCCCTCCGCCCTCGCCATTGATCGAGAGGGCAACCTCTACGTCGCCGACACGTCGAACCACCGCATCCGCAAAGTGACGCCCGAAGGCACGGTGACGACCCTCGCGGGCGACGGCACGGCGGGCGCACGCGACGGCGCGGCG
>DASQNL010000668.1:0-10758 GCA_035644995.1 Pyrinomonadaceae bacterium
GCGTTGCGGTTGGCCGGATTGCCTTCGCAAGCCGTGAGAATGAAGGGGAGAAACAGGAGCAGCGCGAACGTGTAAAGTAACCGCGCGGGAGTTGGGACGCGGGCGTCGCGCGGCGCGTGGGCAGATGGCGACATCTTGGTCATGGATGAGCGTCGAGCGGGCGCGCCGCGCGATGCGTGCGGCGCGCCCGGCAGCAGGCGTTAGAAAAGAGTTTTACGAAGCGGGCTTATCGGCCTCGGAACTTTTCCGCGCGCCCGCGACGTGCTCGGCGGGGCGGCGCGCTTGCCGCTCACGACGCGCGCGGGCGCGTCCGAAGTTGGCGACGTAATCCAGCCCCTTCTCGAAATAGGAGACGGGCACGTCGGCGATGGCTTTGAAGGTTTGCGTGGCGGCGATGGCTTCGAGTTCGACGAGCGTGGCGAGTTTTTGCGTCAAGGGCATTTCGCGGAATTCGGCGCGCAAATCCTGTTTCACTTCTTCCGCCGTCTCCTGTCGCACCGTCGCCGCCACGGGTTCGAGCACGAGGTCGCCCGCGCGCTCGATCTTGGCCTGACAGGCGAGCCGTTCACCCGTGGCGAGCCGTTCGGGACTGAGCCGCGTGCGCTCGGCGGTCGTCAAACCGGACAACAGCGTCGCGCCCTCGCGGACGATCACCGCGCACGTGTCGCACTCGCCCCGACCCTCGCACTCGGCGGGCAGGCGCAAGCCCAGACGCTTCGCCGCGTCCCACAGGTACGTGCCCTCGGCCACCACGCCGTGACGACCGTCCGGCACAAACTCAACATTCACACTCATCGGCACACCCCCACACTGTTCTCTGGTCTGTCGGGCTAAATTTCCACGGGAGACGATTCGGAACTTACAACAACGGGAGGCAAATGTAAAAAGGCAAGGAAGAAGGGGACAAGGGAAAAGGGTCAGGGGGAAAGAAAAAAGAGAAGGGTTGAAGGGCGAAATCGGAAGCCGGAAATTATTCCGTCCGTCATCTATCCTTTACCCTTGTTCCCTTCCCCCTTGCCCCATTTTTAGTGTGTGCTCGGCGCGCTCGCAAATCTCACGCGCGGCTCGGCGGCGGATTCCTCTTTTCTCGACCTGTCGCTGCTGTCGCGGCGGCAGTCGGAGCAGGAACCGAACATGCGCAGCGTGTGGTGCGTGGACTCGAAGCCGTGCTTGGAGGCGATGGCGTCCTGCATGGCTTCGAGTTGTTCGGAATAGAATTCGATGGTCTTCCCGCAATCGGTGCAGATCATGTGGTCGTGGTGCGGGTGATTGTAGTTGTGCTCGTAGCGCGTGCGCCCGTCGCCGAAGCGCACTTCGCGCGCCAGCCCCGCGTCGGTCAAAAGTTTGAGCGTGCGATAGACGGTGGTCTGCCCGATCTCCGGGTCTTCCTTCTGCACGAGCCGGTAGAGGTCTTCGCTCGACAGGTGTTCCTCGGTGCGCAGGAACACGTCGAGGATGAGGTCGCGCTGCGCCGTGCGTTTGAGACCCGCGCGCTGGATGTGGCGATGAAAAACTTCTTGTTCTTCAGTCATAACCCTTTTCCGTGGTTCGGCTGAAACCGGCTCGTCGATTGATGGCACGCGCGCATTTTAGCATTAGAGCGCGGGATGTGTGAAGAAGTTGGCCGCGCCGCCGCCGCCGTGCTATCTTTTCGCCCCATGAGTTGCCGGGGTGGCGGAATGGCAGACGCGACGGACTTAAAATCCGTTGGCCGTAAGGTCGTGAGGGTTCGAGTCCCTCCCTCGGCATAAACTCACGACAGTCTCTTCGCAACCAAATTGCCGCTTCTGGCTAGACGGAAGCAGAAAGGTCGTGACAGCTTTCCATGATCAAACACCTAGCCCGACAGGTTTCTCACATTACTCAACAGCTTGAGCATGGTTAACTGTAGAATTTGTGGCGCGGCTGTTCCAGATAGTGAAGCTGTGTGCCTGACCTGCGGCGCTCCGGCCGGAGCACCTAATGTGCGAGGCGCAGATAGGCCGGAAGAGCTACAGGCTCTGGAAAAAAGATACCTGGAAGCCTACGAGACGGCTAGAGCGGGCAACTATTTGCCGGTATTTGAAGAATTTGAGAAGACTCTTAAGCAGAGTCATGCAGTTATCAATGTAGATGTAGAGTTCCTTCACTTTTTTACCAGAAATGCCAGAAACTTATATGCTACTTATGAACGAGCCGTGGAAGGTCAAATCCGAAAACCCGCTCTGTTGGAATTTGATCAAAAACGGCGAGCCGTAGGAGGCACTTTATTCGGCAGTTATGCGCGTGAAATATCATATGCGGCTTTATCGCTGGATGGCTTGGGGCCTCAATCATACGGCCCCTATGCGATAAAACTCAGAGACATTGCGATCAGAAGTAGAGCGACCGTGCTTGAAAATAATAGTTATGATTTTGTGCACAAGCACGATCTCAAACTCGGTAAGAGGCCGCCTCTCGGTTACGTTGCGTCGTGGGATAACAGGCACAAGCTGGCTATCGCAAAACTAGCGGGATTTCTTACGCCCGCGACGAGAGAGGCTGACTTTCCCAAGCTCCTATTATCCAGTGCGGGGAATCGTGCTACAGACGAATTCATTGAAGTACTTATTTATGGAACTTTCGACCTCAATGCGATAGAGTCTGTTAAAGGGAGTTCAGCAGTCGGCTCAAGAGATGACCGGGACTTACTTCGTATGGTTAAGCATCAACTCGGCAGTGCCGGCAAGACGTGGATAGAGAAATGATTCAGCAGGCATTCATCTCAGGACAAATCGGTAAGGTCATTTATGCAGAGGATGACCGATATTTCCTTCTCCGGATTGATCAGTTGGAGAAGCCGGTCGAGTGCCGCCCGATGGATATGTCCATGTTCTTCAACTATGGCGCGGAATTCATTACTCTCTCCGGCGAGCAGCTTGATCTATCCCAACTCAGGAATCAACTCATCGCACAACGACAGGCGTACCGTGCCTTAACGATGGTCATTAGTGGGCTGGATGGTGAACTGGATGAAGAGTCTCGTCAAGCGGCGATAGAGGATGCGGAAGGTCTTTTCAGAGACGCGGCGACGCGCCGCTTTGTCAGGGCGAGAATGTTGGCTCGACCTTTACCCACGGAAGCGGACATAGAGGTCTCAAGGGACATCGCGATCCGCTCCGAAGCTACTTCCGTCGGCATCTTGTATCAGAGTATCCTCGACTGTGAGCAGGCTATCACTTTAGTGCATAAGACCTGGATGGAAGCGGGCTCCGATTATTTTGCCTCCCAAGAGGAGCACGACGAAGGGGAAAGAATACTACTGGAGCTTGGTGTTTTCGCAGACATGGCACAGGCACTGGCGAGGAGAGATGCCACCGCACTCAGTTCGATCATCATAACTTACGGTCAGCGTCCCGAACTCAACAATAAGATTAAACAAGGCACACTCATCCTTAACGACCTGCGCTCACGCCTGTCCGATAAGTGGGATTTTCCCTCAGCCGGGCGTGGTGAAGGTAAGAGAAAGCGACATGCAAGCGGCGAACCGGAGCACGTTGCGGGCAGCGACGACCCCGTTCATGAAATTCTGGCTCAATTCAAGCAAAGAAGAGAGCATCCCAAATCAAGAACACTAAAAGCGCACAAGGCCAAAGAAAAGGTTGATCATCAGATCGAGGCCATCGGCAAACATATTCGCCAAGGCAATATCGGCCGCGCCGATAGGTTTCTCCGCGACCTGATTAATTTTCATGTAGAGCATAGCGAGCGGGAACATCTGGGGATGAGCCTATGCGCATTGGCTAAAATCGCGATTGATGCAGGCGCATTCGAATTAGCTGAACAAATGGTTAACTATGCTCTTATGCTCGGCATTGACGATGTTGTTATATCAAACACTCAAGCTGAGACATTCAAAGCGATGGGTCGCTTCGACGATGCGCTGACAGTTTACCGAGAGACGATAGAACGCTTCCCCAATAATGAGGTGGCGCGCGGCGGATATGCCGAGGTGCTCAAAGCGATGGGTCGCTTCGATGATGCGCTGACAGTTTACCGAGAGACGATAGAACGCTTCTCCAATGACGAGGTGGCGCGCAACGGATATGCCAGTGTGCTGATGTTGATGAATAGATTTTCTGAAGTCCCTGCTCTTTTACCCGGAACGCGCCTCTCATCAAAGGAAGATTGGATCGCCTATCACATAGTCGCCATGTCGTACCTGAGGAGCGGCGAGATAGATGAGGCAATTCGACGCCTTGCTTATGGCTTGCAGAACAATCCATGGGTCACAGATAAATTTTACTTTGCCAATGCCCTGGCACTCGCGAAGATCAAAAAGAGGCAGTTTGATGAAGTACTGGAAGTGCTTCCAACAAACGTAATTGGTTTAGACGTTTTCCAGAAACAAACACGGCTGGTCTTAGTCGGGCACTCTCAAGCAGCACTAGGGAAGAAAGAGGAAGCCGCCCAGACGCTCGCGCAACTTGAGCAAGCTACCAACCCGCGCGTAATCGGTCTCAAAGAGGCTATTGCCCGCCGATACGATCTTAAACGCCAATCCGCGCCGAGTCTCTCACCTGATGAAGAGGATTTGCTCGAAAAGAAAATTTATGAAGAAGAATTCTTTCTAGCGATGGCAGCCTAGTTAATTACGCCTCCTAGAGACATCGTCCAGACCACAAACCGTCGTTCGCGGCGGGCGGCGAAAGCCGTAGTGGTAAGAAAATCCGTTGGCCGTAAGGCCGTGAGGGTTCGAGTCCCTCCCTCGGCACCAACACTCATTCCGGCTGCGTCCGGCACGGGTGAGGCGCGGTTCTCACGCGAAACCGTGGCTTCATAAAACAGTCTCCCTCCTGTTAAGATAAATTTTCGCAAAATTTCTGACGGGTGAACCGGCCGCCGGACGACAGCGCGGAAGGGTTGCGCCGACGGATTACCGCAAAACGGGCAAGGGTCGGGGTTGAAGTTAGTTTCGGACGCCGGCGCTTGACCCGCGCCACCGTTGATTCTCTACTCCACATCTACACAATTTGAAAGATTAAGGCTCAGCAAAATGAAAAAGTTATCCTTTTGCCTTCTGGCAATACTTTTGTCCGCGCTCACGGCGGCGGCGCAGAAAGTGCCGGTGCAGGAAATCGTCCTCGACAACGGGATGCGCCTGCTGCTCGTCCCGCGCAAGGGCGACCCGAACGTGGCCGCCGGTTGGGTGGCGCGCGTCGGCTCGGTCAACGAACGCCCCGGCATCACCGGCCTCTCGCACCTCTTCGAACACATGATGTTCAAAGGCACGCACGCCATCGGCACGAAGAACATCGAAGAGAATCTGAGACTCATTAAAGAAATGGACGCCGTGCGCGCAGACCTGCGCCGCGAGGAACAGTCGCTCATCCTGAAAGCGCGCCTCGGCGCAATCGCCGATGCCAAAGACCCCAAGTTTCGCTCCGAACGCCACAAGGAACTGCTCGCCAAGTTCAACGAACTGACGAAGCGCGAGAAAGACTTGATGGTCAAAGACGAGTTTGATCGCATCTACACGACGGCGGGCGGCTCCGGCATGAACGCCGGCACCAGCAACGACTTCACCGTCTACTTCATCAACGTCCCGGCCAACAAGCTCGAACTCTGGTTCTGGATGGAATCGGATCGTTTGCGCAACCCCGTCTTCCGCGAGTTCTACTCCGAGCGCGACGTGGTGCACGAAGAGAGGCGGCTGCGCACCGACTCGACGCCGACCGGCAAGTTCAACGAACTCTACGATTCGATGTTCTGGCAGTCCAGTCCTTACGGCTGGCCGGTCGTCGGTTGGCCGAGCGACCTCGAAGGCATCACGCGCGAAGAGGCGCTCGAATATTTCGCCGTCAACTACGCGCCCAACAATCTGACGGCCTGCCTCGTCGGCGACATCGACCCGGCGCGCGCCGTGCAACTCGCCAAACAGTATTTCGGGCGGCTGCCGCGCGGCCCGCGCGAGCCTGAACCCGTGCGCACGAGCGAGATGCCGCAACTCGCGGAGAAGCGCATGGTCGCTTACGCCGAGACCGTCCCGCAGGTGCGCGTGCGTTATCACACGGTCGCGGAAGGCCACCCGGACGATTTCGCGCTCGATATTCTGGGCAGCGTCCTCAGCGGCCGCACGGGTCGGCTCTACAAGTCGCTCGTCCTCCAGCAGGCCGTCGCCAACAGCGCGTCCGCCGGCCACGACGGGCGCAAGTATGAAGGCTTGTTCGAGTTGAGCAGCGTCGCCAAGCCGGGCAAGACGCCGGAAGAGGTGGAGCAGGCGCTCTACAAAGAGATCGAGCGGCTGCAAAAAGAGTTGGTTGACGCCAAGGAATTGCAGAAGGTGAAAAACCAGTATGCCGCCAACGACTTTCGCGGGCTGCAATCGAATTTCGGGTTGATGGTGCAACTTCTCCTGCGCGACAACAATCGCGGTTGGGAGACGCTCAACACCGACCCCGCGCGTTTTCAGGCCGTGACGGCCGAAGACATCCGCCGCGTCGCCAACACTTACTTCAAACCGGAAAACCGCACCATCGCCATCTATCACACCAAGCAGGCCGAGGGCGGCGCGGCTGCCGCGGCGGCCGAAGACCCCGCACTCGCCGGTCTGACGGATCAGGAGAAGACCCAGATTCGCGGGATGCGTGCGATGCTGGCACAGGCGAAGGCCGAGCAACTCAGGATGATGCTCACGCAGATCGACCAACAGGGCGCATCAGCCCCCGCCGACAAACAGAACTTCATCAAGGTGGTCAGGAAGATGCTGGAAGATCGCCTCAAGCAACTCGAAGGGGGTAACAAGTAAACATGAGAAAGCGAAAAATCCTTTCAGCGTTTCTGGCCGTCGCGCTCGTCGCGCTCGCGCCCGCCGGACTTCTGGCGCAGCAACCGTCGAACATTCCCGCGCACCCGCGCGAATTGAAGTTCACCTCGCTCAGCTACACGCCGCCGAAGCGCGAGCAATATCGCCACGTGCTCTCGAACGGCGCGGTCGCATACCTCGTCGAAGACCACGACTTGCCGCTGGTCAACGTCTCGACCATCGTGCGCACCGGCGCGTATCTCGACCCGGCGGGCAAAGAGGGTTTGGCCTCGCTCACCGGCGCGCAGATGCGCACGGGCGGCACCACCTCGAAGACCGCCGAAGAGTTTGACGAAGCCGCCGATTTTCTCGCCGCCACGATCAACAGTTCCATCGTCTCGCTGCAAGGCAACGCCTCGATCAACGTGCTCGCCAAAGACACGGACGCCGGGCTGGCGCTCTATTTCGACATGCTGCGCAACCCGCGCTTTCAGGAAGATCGCATCAAGCTCTCCAAGAGCCAGATTCTTCAGGGCATGGAACGCCGCAACGACCGCACCGATGCCATCGAGAGCCGCGAGTGGGCGCGTTTGATGTACGGCGCGAACCACTTCTCGGCCAAGGAGACGACCAAGGCTTCCATCGAGAGCGTCACGCGCGAAGACATGCTCGCCTTCCACCAGAAGTATTACCATCCCGGCGGTTTCATCTTCGCCGTCTCCGGCGACTTCAACACCAAAGAGATGCTCGCCAAACTCGAAGCGGCGATGCGGGGCTGGCCGGTCAACAAACAGGCCGTGCCCGACGTGCCGAAAACGCCGTATGCCACCAACGCCGGGGTCTTCACCGTGCATAAGCCGGACGTGAATCAGGGGCGCGTGAGCATCGGCCACATCGGCGCGATGCGCGACAGCCCCGATTCCTACGCGCTCTCGATCATGAACGACATCCTCGGCGGCGGCGGCTTCACCTCGCGCATCACTTCGCGCGTGCGCTCGGACGAGGGGCTGGCCTATAGCGCGGGGTCGAGCTTCAGCCTCGGCGTTTACAATCCCGGCCTCTTTCGCGTCGCCTTCCAGTCGAAGAACCTGACGACCTCGCAGGCCATCGACATCATCATGGAAGAGATCAACCGCCTGCGCTCCACGAAAGTTTCGGCCGAGGAGTTGGAGACGGCGAAGAACTCGGCCATCGAAGTCTTCCCGCGCACCTTCGCCACGGCTGCGCAGATCGCCGGGACGTTTGCCCAGGACGAGTTCACCAAGCGTCCGGCCGACTACTGGGAGACTTACCGCACGCGCGTCGCGTCCGTCACGGCGGACGACGTGCAGCGCGTCGCGCAGAAGTACCTGCAACCGGACAAGCTGGTCGTGCTCGTCGTCGGCAACATTGACGAGATCACGAAGGGCAACCCCGACCGCCCGCAACACTCGCTCGCCAAGATCGCGCGCGACGGGCAGGTGCGGCGCATCCCTCTGCCCGACCCGCTCACGATGGTCTATCCGGCCACGCCGTAACCCCGCCGGGTCAGGCTCGAAACAAAAAGGGCGGCGCGCCGGAGACTCTGCTCTCCGGCGCGCCGCCCCATTTTTGTGCGAACCCGCTACCGCGCCTGTTTCCCTTCGAGCCTGATCCGGCGATTACTCTCCGACAGAAAATTCTCGCTGAAGGCCAGTTCGCCGTCGCGGACGAGGTGACGCCCCCCGGCGATCACGTCCTTAATCTCAAGCGTGTCTTTGCGCAGCACGAGCAGGTCGGCGTCGCGGCCTGCTTCGAGGCGGCCTTTGTGTTCGAGTTTGAGGACGGCGGCCGTGTTCGCGGTGACGTGCGAGAGCGTCTGCGCAAACGGGAGGCCGTGTTCGAGGACGCAACTGCGAATCTGCGCGAAGAGTGTCCGCGGGCTGTTGATGGAAGCGTCGGAGGAAACGGTGAGGCGCGCGGGGTCGCCGCCGTGGTCGAGATAGAAGCGCAGCCACTTGGGCAAGTCTTCCGCCACCGTATCGAGGTCAACGTAACAGCCGCGCGCGGCGAGCGCGACGGCCTCGCGCAGCAAACGCTCGTTGCGCTCGACGTGCGTCGGGTAGATGAGCGAGGGCGCGATCTCGTAGTCGTCGAGTAAGGCGCGCAGCAGTTTGAGGCGCGCCTGGCCCTCCCCCACGTGAAAATGGGTGACGCCGCACTTGCGCGCGAGCAGGCCGCCGACGTAGGCGTCTTTGACGACCTTGGCGAGTTCGGGCGCGTCGTGGGCGGTCGTGCGCTCGTCGGAGACGGCCACCTCGCCCGCGCCGATCACCTCCGCGATCAGGATGATGTCTTCACGGACGCTGCCCATGAGCGTGGTCGGCGGGATGCCGTAGCCGCCGGTGAGGACGTAGGCCGTGAGTCCTTCTTCATTCAAGCCCTTGGCCTTCGCCAGCAGACCGGCCATCGTCTTGGTCGTCGTGTCGAGGCCGAGACAGCCGACGACCGTGGTGATGCCCGCGAGGGCGAGTTCGCTGGCGTAAACTTCGGGCGTCTGGGTGCTGAACCCGCGCTCGCCGCTCCCGCCGAGCAGGTGTTGATGTGGGTCGATGAGGCCGGGCGTGACGAGGCAGCCGCGCGCGTCGATGGTTTCGAGTTCGAGTCCGAGGGCAGCGAGAGCCGCGGCGTCAACCTCGCCGATGCGCGCGATCCGCCGGTCGAGGACGAGCACGTCGCGCCGGCCGAGCGCGGCGGGCGCGTAAACTTCACCGTTCTCGATCAGGGTCAGCACGTCTCGGATTCTCTCTAGGCGGTCGCCACGCTGAATTGCGGCGCGATCTCGCCGATGCTCGACGCCGGAACCGCCCCGTGGCGCGCGAGCACGTCGAGCACGGGTTCGAGTTTATCGTAGAAGACGACGATCACGTCGCCCGGCTTCATCGCGCCGAGTGCGTTCGAGAAGGCCTGAATTTCATCGAGCACCGTGAGGCACTCGCGTCCGGGCGATTCCGCGTTGACGGTGCGGCAGAGCAAGCCCGCCACCTCGCCTTTGCGTCGCCCGCGCAGGTCTTTGTCTTCCTTGATGATGATGCGTTGGAAGCCGCGCGCGGCGACGCGTCCCGATTCTTCGATGAGGCGGTCGTCGCGGTCGCCCGGAACGCCGAGGATGGCCGTCACGTGCCGCCCGTGCCAGAGCGCGGTCATGCGTGCGACGGCGGCGAAGGCGTCGGGGTTGTGCCCGTAGTCAACCATCACGTAGCCCGCGCCCACCTGATAGAGGTTCGCGCGCCCCGGATTGTGCTCGTCGGTGCGGAAGGTCTTGAGCGCGGCGGCGACGTTCTCGCGCGTCACGCCGTGCGCGCGGCAGGCGGCGACGGCCGCGAGCACGTTCGACACCTGAAAGCTCGCCGTGCCGCCCATCGTCAAGGGAATGTCGGCCACCGCCGCCACTTCATATTCCTCCCGCCCCGCGGCTTCGATGATGCGCCCGTCGCGCACGAAGAACGCGCCGCCGCCGATCTCCATATACTTGCGGATCAGCAGGTTGTTGTCGTCGAGCGAAAAATAGATGAACTGCTTATTCGTGCGACGCACGCGCGCGTTCTCGATGAGGCGCACCGATTGTTCGTCGTCCGCGTTGAGGATGAGCGTGCCGCCCTCGCGGACGCGCTCGGCAATGAGCGACTTGATGTGAACCAAATCCTCGATGTCGTGGATGCCGTCCTGCCCGATGTGATCCTCGCGGATGTTGGTGATGACGGAGATGTCCGACCAGTCGTAGCCGAGTCCGCGACGGGTGATGCCGCCGCGCGCCGTCTCCAACACGGCGATCTCCACGGTCGGGTCGGAGAGCACGACCCGCGCCGAGTGCGGCCCCGTCGTGTCGCCGCGCGCGACGAGTTCGCCGCCGATGTGGATGCCGTCGGTGGTCGTCATGCCGACCGACCAGCGCATCTCCCGGAGCACATGGCCGATCATGCGCGTGACGGTCGTTTTGCCGTTCGTGCCCGTGATCGAGGTGAGGGGGGTGCGCG
>DASQNL010000669.1:0-16151 GCA_035644995.1 Pyrinomonadaceae bacterium
TTGGCGCGTGCGCCTCGTCAGTAGGCTCTGAGTTCGGTGATGGCGCGGAGCACGTCGTCGGGTTGGGGGAGAATGGCGTCTTCGAGTTGGGGCGCGTGTTTAGATGTGAAAAATTATTGCCTGTTGATTTATTTCGATGAAATCGAAGGTGTCAAACTGGGCTGCAATGCTTTCAAGATTTGATAAGAAAAGCACTTCTAATTCGGCGTTGCGGATATTGCCGGTTGAGATTAGCAACAATTTGGAGGGTCTTCGGTGCAAGAGAAAAGAGTTGACGAAATCAGCGTCTTTAGTGACCACAACGTGTCCTTCCAGAAAGGATAGCTCGTTGATCGCTGAATCCGGTGTGCGATTGCCGAGCGGCAAATCGAGCGTGTGAATCGCTTCATGCCCGGACTCCCGCAATCGGGATACCAGCCGACGTGGAAGCTGTGCGTCAATGAGAAATTTCATGCGGGCAGCAGTTCGAGACGCTTGACCTGACTGAGACGCGCAGCGAAGGACAGAGCCGCCAAAATATCCTCGCGTTCGAGGTCTTCATAATCGGCCAGTATCTCTTCTATAGTCATCCCCGAACTAAGCAATTCAAGAATCATTTCCACCGGATAACGCAACCCGCGAATGCAAGGTTTGCCGTGGCAAATGTTCGGGTCAGTCGTAATCCGATCAGTAAGATTCATAAATTCCTCCGGTCGGGAAATTGCGGGCAGTTCTTTAACCGGCCTCGTTGATTTCCACCCGACAGCCTCTTTCGGGATGTTATGTACTATGTCACAGCGCAACCACGCGGCGGGCGTGCTTGTAAACGCCATTATATCTCAATGATCTGTGGAGGAAAGAAAAAGGGCGGCCGTGTCGAGCGGCCGCCCTTGCAGAATTGAGAGATTGGCGCGTGCGCCTCGTCAGTAGGCTCTGAGTTCGGTGATGGCGCGGAGCACGTCGTCGGGTTGGGGGAGAATGGCGTCTTCGAGTTGGGGCGCGTAGGCGACGAAGGTGTCGAGGGCGGCGACGCGGCGGACGGGCGCGTCCAAGTATTCGAACAACTCGTCGCCGATGCGCGCGGCGACTTCTGCTCCGAAGCCGTGCGTGCGCGTGTCTTCGTGCGCGACGATGACGCGGCCTGTTTTCTTCACGGTCGCGGCGACGGCCTCCCAGTCGTAGGGCGCGAGCGTGCGGAGGTCTATGATTTCGACGCTCACCCCTTGCGCCTCCGCTTGCTTCGCCGCGACGACGGAGCGTTGGACGAGCGCGCCGTAAGTGATGATCGAGAGATCGGCGCCCTCGCGCACGGTCTTGGCCTTGCCGAAGGGGATCAGGAAATTGTCGGGCGGATACTGCGATTTGTTGTAAGCCTGACGGTAGAGGTGTTTGTGTTCGAGAAAGAGCACGGGGTCGTCCGAGCGAATGGCCGTGCGCAGGAGGCCGTTGGCGTCGAGCGCGTTCGAGGGATAGACGACGCGCAACCCCGGAATGTGCGTGAAAAGCGTGTCGCCCGATTGCGAGTGATAAACCGCGCCGCCCTTGAGATAGCCGCCGACGGGGCAGCGGATGACGATGGGCGCTTTGAAGTCGTTGGCGCTGCGCCAACGCATCAGCGCGAGTTCGTTTCTGATCTGGTGATAGGCAGGCCAGATGTAGTCGAAGAACTGTATCTCGACGACGGGCTTCAAGCCACGCGT
Organism: Pyrinomonadaceae bacterium; assembly: GCA_035644995.1. Classification (GTDB taxonomy): domain Bacteria; phylum Acidobacteriota; class Blastocatellia; order Pyrinomonadales; family Pyrinomonadaceae; genus JAIVJZ01. Next base: position 1,680 of record DASQNL010000669.1, read on the forward strand.
CGCCATGCCGATGGCGCGGCCGACGATGTTGGCCTCGGCCAGAGGCGAATTGAAGACGCGCGCCGAGCCGAAGTTGCGCTGCAAGTTGGCCGTCACTTTGAAGACGCCGCCCTTGCCCTTCACCTTGCCCAGATTCTCTTCGCGCGACACGTCGGCCACGTCTTCGCCGAAGACGACGATGCGGGGGTCGCGCGCCATCTCTTCGTGCAGGCAGCGATTGATGTTGTCAACCATCGTGCCCGTGTTGCCTGAAAGTTCCGCGCCCGCCTCCGTGTCGAAGTCGGCGGAAGTGGGGTCAACGTCGGGCGAATAGACGAATTGCGTGGCCGTTTCGGGCGCGGGCTGCGGACTCTGGAGCGCGATGTCCGCCGCCTCGCCGACGACGGCGTCAACCTCGTCTTTCAACTTCTGCAACTCTTCCTGCGTGACGAAGCCTTCTTCGACCAGGAGCGCGCCGAAGCGTTTGACGGGGTCGCGTTCCGCATCGGAGGTGCGTTCCTCGTCGGGGCGATAGAGTTTTTCGTCGTCGGAGAGCGAATGCGAATAGGGGCGGATCACTTTCGCGTGGACGAGCGCGGGGCCGCGCCGGGCGCGACAGTATTCGACGGCGCGCTGCAAGGTCTCCAGAGATTCGACCGGGTCGGTGCCGTCGCACTTCTGCAAGTAGAGATCGGGAAAGCCCGCGACGAGGCGCGACACGTCGCCGCCCGCCGTCTGCACCTCGACGGGCACGCTGATCGCGTAGCCGTTATCTTCGACGAGGAACAGCACCGGCAACTTCAAGTTGCTCGCCGTGTTCAGTGCCTCCCAGAACTCGCCCTGGCTCGTCGTGCCGTCGCCGGTCGAAACGTAGACCACTTCGTCCGCTTTGAAGTTCTCCACGCGCCCCTTCAACTCCTCGATCAACCCGACGCGGTAGCCCGCCTCCGCGCAGCCGACCGCCTGCAAGAACTGCGTGCCCGTGGGCGAGGATTGGGAAACGATGTTGAGTTTCTTATGACCCCAGTGCGAGGGCATTTGGCGGCCGTGCGAGTTGGGGTCGGCCTCCGCGCCGACGGCCGAGAGCAGTTGTTCGAGCGGCGTCATGCCGAGTTGCAGGCAGAGCGCGCGGTCGCGGTAGTAGGGGTAGAACCAATCGTAGCCGGGACGCAGAGCCATCGCGGCGGCCGTCAGTACGGCCTCGTGCCCCGCGCCGCTGATCTGGAAAAAGATTTTGTTTTGACCCTTGAGTTGAATCTCTTTGTCGTCAACGCGCCGCGACATGTACATCGTCCGGTAGATCGCGAGCATCTGCTCTCGCTCCAGCCCCCGATACTCACGCGCCTTCAATTCGGTCGCCATGCTTTTACTACTCCTGCTTCTAATAATCAGAATTTAATCTACTCGAACAACTCACTCCGTCTAATCCTGATGAGCGGTGTCTGTCCTTCCTCGAAATGGCAGCGGACGGCATCGCGTACCATCTCGCGCAAACTATTCGGATCATCGGCCTGTGTGAAGATTGAGACGCCCGGAGCGCGTGCGGTATAGCCGCCTTCGGGCGCGTCCTCAACGAGAAAGATGAGTTCCTCCATCACTTCGCTTCCTGTCTTCGTTTAACTCTAGTCCTCGTAATCGTTCTCAAGCGTCATCCGGTAATCTTCGGCCATGGAGGGGTGGCCGTGGGCGGTGGCAACTTCGATGCCGCGCACATAGGCGGCGCGGGCGGCGTCGCGGTTGCCGAGGCGTTCGTGCGCCTCGGCGAGCATGCCGTAAGCGTTGCCCTCGTCGTTGAAGAGTTGGAGATACTTCGTGAGCGCGGCGATGGTATCCGCGTGCCGTCCCGCTTTCTCATACTCTTTCGCCAGACCGAACAACACCAACGTATTGTCGGGGTCGCTCTCAAGCATCTGCTCGAAGACTTCTATACGTGAAGACATAAGTTAAGTGACAGGTGACAAGTGACAAGCGACAAGTTGAAGACGAGTTATGTTTTTAACCTGTCACCCGTCGCCCGTCACTGCTCTCCCTATTGTACTTTCGGCTGCCGGTTCTCGATCATCAGCTTGGCGATGGTTTGCAGTTGCATGTTGGACGTGCCCTCGTAGATCGCGCCGATCTTCGAGTCGCGCCAGAATTTTTCGACCGGATAGTCTTTGACGAAGCCGTAGCCGCCGTAGAGTTCGATGGCCTTCGAGGCGATGGTTTCGGCGGCGCGCGACGAGTAGAGCTTCGCCATCGCGGCCTCTTTGACGAAGGGGAGGCCGGCGTCTTTCAGGCGCGCGGCGTTGTAGACGAGCAGGCGCGCGGCTTCGAGTTCCACGGCGAGTTCGGCGAGTTGGAATTGCACGCCCTGAAATTGGTTGATGGCGCGGCCGAACTGCTGCCGCTCCGACGTGTAGGCGAGCGCGGCTTCGAGCGCGCCGCGCGCGAGGCCGATCATTTGCGCGCCGATGCCGATGCGCCCTTCGTTCAAAGTCTCGATGGAAACTTTGTAGCCCTTGCCGAATTCGCCGAGGAGGTTCTCTTTCGGCACGCGGCAGTTGTCGAAGATGATCTCGGTGGTGGAAGAGGCGCGGATGCCGAGTTTGTTCTCCTTCTTGCCGACGCTGATCCCCTCGAAACCTTTCTCGACGATGAAGGCGGTCACGCCGCGATAACCCTCTTCCGGTTTGGCGTTGGCGAAGACGACGAAGATTTCCGCTTCGATGCCGTTCGTGATCCAGAGTTTCTGGCCGTTCAGTAAATAATGGTCGCCCTGCTCGACCGCTTTGGTCTGCATGGCGAAGGCGTCGGAGCCGGAACTGGCTTCGCTCAGACAGTACGCGCCGATCTTGTTTTCGGCGAGTTGCGGCAGATACTTCTTCTTCTGCTCGACGTTGCCCCAGCGGATGAGGGCGTTGTTGACGAGCGTGTTCTGCACGTCCATCAGGACGCCGACCGAAGGGTCTACGCGCGAGAGTTCTTCGACGCCGATGATGGCCGAGAAGAACGACGCGCCCGCGCCGCCATACTCTTCCGGCGTCTCGATGCTCATCAGGCCGAGGTCGAAAAGGTGTTTGATGATCGAAGCATCCATTTTGGCATGCTCGTCCATCGCTTCGCGGCGGGGCTTAATTTCGCCCTCGGCGAACTCGCGCACGCTGGCGCGAAACATGTTTTCGTCTTCGGAATAGACGGTTAAGGGCGTGCCGCTCAAAAGTTCGGTTGCTGCTTTGCTCATCGCTCTCCACAGACCTTCGTCGGATTAAGATTCAAATTTTTATGGCAGACGGATTGTAACCGTAAGCATCGCCGATCAATAAGCCTCCGGTCAACCTGCGGAGGCCGTCAGACGCGAATCGCCAATCGCGAAGAGAGAAAGAAAAGACGGGGGTTTATATATTCACGCTTGACGATTCACGATTTACTTTCTTCCGTTCCTTTCGCCTGTCGCATTTTTACGACAGGAGAGTGATACGCCCGGTCGGGTTGCGCGCGGGCGCGCGGGTAGCGGTTTCGGCCGGGCGGCGTCTCTCGCGGCGAGGGGTGGCGCGAGAGTTGCTATAGGCGGGAAGGGCGAGAGGCGTGAGACGCTTGAGCGCGCGGGTGGCGGTTGAGAGCGGCGACGCAATAACGTATCTTGCTAAGTCTCACGCATGCACTACACTGGCGGCAGGCTTCGCGGCGCGAGGCGACTTCTAGACTTTAACGGAACAAGCGGCATGAGCGAGAGCAGGCAGGAGGAACGAGGCGGCGCGTCCGGCAGGCTGGCGGGGATCATCTTCGCCGCGGGCGGCCTCGCGCTCTTTGCCTATTACGTGTGGAAGGCCGGGCCGCAGAGCATCTGGCAGAACATCGCGCAACTGGGCGCGGGCTTCATCGTGGTGCTCGCCATCTCGGCCGTGCGCCCGCTCGTGCGCGCCGTCGCGTGGACGCGCTGCTTTGAGGGCGGCGTGCGTTTGCGCGTGCGCGACGCGCTCAAGGCTTATCTCGCGGGCGACGCGCTCGGCAGCCTCACGCCGCTCGGCATGATGGTCAGCGAACCGGCCAAGGCCGCCTTCGTGCGCGACCGCGTGCCCGTCGTGGCGAGCATCTCCGCGCTCGCCGTCGAGAATCTCTTTTACATGCTCTCGGTCGCGCTGTTCATCTTCGCGGGCACGGTCGCGCTGCTGCTGAGTTTCCCGCTCAACTCCAAATTGCGATTCGCGAGTTACGCGACGCTCGTCGTGGTGGTGGCGGTGGTCTTCACCGGCTACCAGGTGGTGCGGCGGCAGTGGCGTTTGGTAAGCGGCGCGCTCGAAGCGTTGGAGCGGCGGGGCGTGGGGCGCGCGTTCGTCGCGGCGCGGGGCGAGCGCGTGCGCGCCGTCGAAGCGCGCATCTACGGGTTTTACGAAAACAATCGCGCCCGCTTCATCCCCATCCTCGCGCTCGAAGGCTGCTTTCATCTCGCGGGCGTGGCCGAAGTTTACGCCACGCTCTACTTCATCCTCGGCCAGCCGCCCGCCTTCGCCGAACTCGCGCTCGCCGCCTTCGTCCTCGAATCCGTCAACCGCGTCATCAACGTAATTTTCAAGTTCGTGCCGATGCGCGTCGGGGTTGACGAAGCGGGCACGGGGCTGTTCACCAAAGTCTTGAAATTCGGGACGACCGTGGGCGTCACGCTCGCCATCATTCGCAAGGCGCGCGTGCTCGTCTGGACGGCCATCGGCGTCGCCGTGCTGGTGCGCCACGGGTTATCCGTGCGGAGCATGGCGCGCGAGGCCGCCGCCATCGCCGCGTCGCAAACCGGGCAGCCGCCGCCGCGGTCGCCGGCGGCGACGACAACAGAGACGGACGACGGGCGCAACGACCGCAGCGACCGCAGCAGCAGCAGCAACGGCGGCGGCGACGGCGTGGTCAACAATGAAGAACTGACCGTGCCCCGTTAGAAGGATTTCGCGGCCGGAGTGTTACTTGGAACGACCTCCCGAATCAGTTCCCGAAGAGACGGCGAGCGCGCATCCTTCGCCCACTCCCGCCACGGCCGCGCCCATGCAGGACGCGCGACGCACCCGGCGGCGGATTGACGGCGGCGGCGCGCTCGTGCTCGCCCTGCCCGGTCTCGCCCCGCACCTATTTCGAGAACCGTGAGAAGATGAACGAAGCGCGTGCGCGCGGCCGGAAAGTTTACGAAGGATTCGTCGGCGGCTTGAGCGCGGTCGAGGTGTACGAGTTGAAGTAAATCGTAAATTTCTTCTTTGCGTCCGTGCGTCTGTGCGAGAAAATTCGGCTCACGCCGGAGGCGCAACGGACGCAAAGGAAATCAGAGGCGAGATGAAGAAACTTTTAACCGCGAAGAAATTGCCGCCCCGTCTCCTGGCGTTGTTGCTCGCGTTGCTGTGCGCGCACGATCTCGCGCCGGCGCAAACCGCGCGGGAGGCGGCGGCCGCGCAGCGTGCGTGGATCACCGTGCTGTCAACCACGGATTTGCACGGCAACCTCCTGCCCGTCGATTACTACACGAACAAGCCGGATGCGCGCGGCTTGGCGAAGGTGGCGACGCTCATCCGGCAGGCGCGCCGGGAAAACCCCACGGGCACGCTCCTCCTCGATTCGGGCGATACGATACAGGGCACGCCGCTCGAATATTTTCACAACAAGAAGAACAACGCGCCGCCCGACCCGATGATGCTCGCCATGAACGCGCTCCAATTCGACGCGCTCGCCGTCGGCAACCACGAGTATAACTTCGGACTCGGCGTGCTGGAGAAGGCGCGGCGCGAGGCGAATTTCCCGTGGCTCTCGGCCAACACTTACCGGGCGGGAACGAATGAGACTTATTACCGGCCTTACGTCGTGAAGGAATTGAACGGCGTGCGCGTCGGCCTCCTGGGGCTGACGACGCCGGGCGTGCCCTTCTGGGAGAACCGCGAGAATTTCGCGGGGCTTGAGTTTCGCGAACCCGTCGCGGAGGCGCGCAAGTGGACGGCCGTGCTGCGCGACAAAGAGCGCGTCGATCTGGTCGTCATCGCGATGCACATGGGACTCGAAGAGGACTTGCGTTCGGGCGAAGCGAGTCCGGGACAGGTGATGCACGAGAACGCCGCCGTGCGGCTCGCGCGCGAGGTGGCGGGCGTTGATCTCATTCTGATGGGGCACACGCACCGCGAAGTGCCGTCGCTCGTGATCAATAACGTGCTGCTCACGCAGGCGAATTTTTGGGGGCGGCATCTGGCGCGCGCCGACGTGTATCTGGAAAGGGGCGCGGGCGGGCGTTGGCGCGTCGCGGCGAAATCCGCGCGCACCGTCGCGGTCGGTGAGCGGACGGAGACGGACGCCGAAATCGCGCGGCTCGTCGAACCTTACGACCGCGAGACGCAAAGCTGGCTCGCGCGCATCATCGGCGAATCGCCCGCCGAGTTGACGGCCGCCGACGCGCGCTTTCGCGACACGGCGATCCTCGATTTGATCCAGCGCGTGCAGTTGGACGCCGGACGCGCCGACGTTTCACTCGTGGCGAGTTTCAACCCGCAGGCGCGCTTGCCGCGCGGCGCGGTGACGGTGCGCGACATCGCGGGGCTGTATATTTATGAGAACACGCTGGTCGTCATCGAGGTGACGGGGCGACAGTTGAAGGACGCGCTCGAACACTCGGCGAAGTATTTCCGCGCTTACGAGGCGGGGCGCACGCCCGCCGAACTCGTGGACGAGAAAATCCCCGCCTACAATTTCGACATCGCCGAGGGCGTCGCCTACGATCTCGATCTCACCCGGCCGCACGGTTCGCGCGTCCGAAACTTGCGCTTTCGCGGGCAGCCGCTCGACCCGGCGCAGAAACTCAAACTCGCCACGAACAACTACCGCGTCAACGGCGGCGGCGGCTACACGATGTTCAAGGGCGCGCCCGAAGTTTACCGTTCGAGCACGGAGATTCGCGAACTGATCATTGATTGGGTGGAGCGCAACCGGCGCGTCCCCGCCGAGCCGACGAACAACTGGCGGCTGTTGACCAACTGACGGTGGCCGCCGCCGCCGCACATGCTCAAGAGTATGAAAAAACTGATCGCCGCCGCGCTCGTCGCGGTGAGCCTCGCGTCCGGCGGGTGGCGAAGTCCGGCCGGGATGGCGGGCGAAAATCCCATGTCAACTGAAGCTCACGCGAACGCGGAGACGAGGCCGGGTGCGCCGACGACGGCCGGTGCGCCGCAGTCGCCGCTCAAACTCCCGCTCGTCAACCCGCAGGTCGTCGTCTCGAAAAGTAAGCGTCAACTGCTGCTGTACGCGGACGGGGCGGTCGTGCGGACATACAAAGCCGCGCTCGGCGCAAACCCGGTTGAGGATAAAGTCCGGCAGGGCGACGGCGCGACGCCGGAGGGCGAATTCTACGTCTGCGTCAAAAACGCGCGCAGCAGTTTTTTCCTCTCGCTCGGCCTCAGCTACCCGAACGCGGAGGACGCCGAACGCGGCCTGCGCGACAAACTCATCAGCCGGGCGGAGCGCGACCGGATCGTGCGCGCGATTAGAAATAAGCGCCGGCCGCCGTGGGACACCGCGCTCGGCGGCGAGATTTTCATCCACGGCGGCGGCACGGAAGGCGACTGGACGCGGGGCTGCGTCGCGCTCTCGAACGCCGACATCAAGGAACTCTTCGACGCCCTGCCGATGGGCGCGAGCGTGCGCATCGAGCCTTAGAAGCTGTGGGAACGAGTCCCGTGAGGGACGATTGATAATAGCCCGGCGATTTATCGCCGGGGTCAGGTAGCAGGATAAAGTTTGAGTCCCGGAGGGACGATTGAATGTTCATCACTATTCAATCGTCCCTCCGGGACTCTCTGTCGAAGGGCACGCTCATCATCCCAGCCATCAATGGCCGGGCTATGATCAAATGTCGCTACGGGACACATACAGCTTTAGCTTCTTAGAGACGGGTCGGGAAAATTCAGAGGCGAACAGCGAGGGACGGGAGGGCGCGGAAGCTGTGAGTGAGCCGCGCCCTTGCGTCTCTCGCTGTTTGCCCCGCCATTGCTTTCCCGCGCCGGAAGCGGGGGGCTTTATTCTTTGCCGAGCGACTTTGTGGTGCGTTCGTCGGCGTTCGCGGATGGAACCATTTCGCCCGTATTGGCGCGCCACGCGCCGAAGTCGGAAACCGGAATGCTTTGCGCCGGGGGCAGCGCATAGTTCGATGATGAGGCGTCCAATTGTGCGACTTCGGGTTTGCTTGCTTCAAGCGACGCGCCCGGTTGGAAGAAGCGTGCATAGAGCGCGCGCGCCAGGCCACACATGAAGATGGTAAACAAAATCGCCTGTGAGATTTTCTCGAAAGGCGTGTCGCTCGGCGAACTCTCCACGAGTTGGTCTTGAGCGGGAAATAAAGCGGCGAGCAGAATGTAGGCCGGTATCAAAATGACGCTCAGGAGGATTAACATTACTCCCTGACGCACGCCTTTTTGTCGCGGCGAGTAGTGTTCCTCACCGGCTTCAGCCCGTTCCGCCTTCGCCCGACCGTTAGCCGAAACCATCTCCTTCAAGTTATTCAACGGCAAGCCGCAGCGCGAACAAAACTGTACTTCGTCAGAGACCTGGGGCTGAGAACATTTTGGACAATACATCTGATGAGAACCTCGCAATGTGGATATTCGACGTGTCCGACCCTCAGGACTACGAATCAAAAATGAATCATGTTCGCTGTATTTCCTCTTCAATCAGCGGCGGCATCCGGGCGCAGTCGCGCGGCCGCGCGCGTCTATAATTCGGCGCGGTTGTGGGAGGACGTAAAAATCTTGACAAGTTTCCGAACCTCGGACAGACTGTGCTCCGAATCGTCCAGCACATTAGTTCCGGGAGTTGCAGCCTGATAATTCCCGGCCTCTCCAAAGTTTCGCAGAGAAAGGCCACCCTATGCACGCCCTCGCCGCCAGATCACCTATCGTCCTCGTTCTCTTCCTGCTTCTCTTCGCGCTTCCCGTGGCGACACGCGCCGACGAGATCGTCATCACGAGCGGCTATCTGACCGTGCCGTCCGGTTTCACGAACCCCTCCTTCTCGTTCGGGAATCCGGGGCAAGGGTTCGCCGTCTCCAACGTCGGCTACACGCAGGGCGACGGCGGCGGTTTCGGGCCTCTCTGTTCGCCTTGCAAGGCCGGCGACATCGTCAGCATCAACGGGCGTTTCAGCGATGGGGGGAACCTCGGTTTCGGAGCGGCGACGGTGGGCGGCGTCAACTATGATCGCGTCTATTTCTATGGCGCGAACCTGATCTTTGAAGCTCCCCTCATCGTCATCCCGTCCGACACCTCCGCGGAAATCACCATCACCGTGCCTTTTACCATGATCGGCAGTCTCGCTTTGTCTACCGCCCCCGACCGGCAGGAGCCGCCCTTCTTCTCGACGGAACTCAGAGGACAGGGATTCGCGACGCTAGTCCTTAATAGCTATTACGGCGGGGCGACATTCGGACAGCTTTACGACTTCCGGCAAGCCACCTTCAACTTCTCGCCCGCCGCCGCGCCCGCCGCCGTGCCCGAACCGGCGACGCTCATCCTGTTCGGCACGGGGCTGACCGCCGTCGCCGCGCGCTACCGCCGCCGCCGCTAAAGACAGGCACGGACGTTGGGGACGCGCGTGCTTCGCGCGCCCCCAACGTCCGAACCCGGCAACCAACCCTTTACAAGTCGAATAGGTTATTCGTCCGCCCGCGTCGGGACGGCGGCGGCGGCGTTCGCCTCGTCCTGATGAAAGGTCGAGCGTTCTTTCCAACGCCCGTAGAGGTAGAGCGAGAAGCCGAGCCAGAGGCCGCCGAGGAAATACGCGCCGATGGTGTCGCTCGGCCAGTGCGCGCCGAGGTAGACGCGCGAGAAGCCGACGAGGGCGATCATGAGCGACGTGAGCGCGAGCGCGAGGCGGCGCGCGAGCGAGCGTTTCGGCAAGAGCGCGTAGGCGACGAAGAAGAGAAAGCCGAAGTAGCAGACGTAGAAGGTGACATGCCCCGAAGGGAAGCTCTGCCCGCCGTGCAGGCGAAAGACGTTCACATCGGGCGCGGCGGGGCGCGGGCGCGCGATGAGCATTTTGATGGCGCGGTTGAGGAGGCCGCTGCCCGCCGTGCTCAAGAGCAGCGCGTAGGCTTCGCTGCGGCGGCGCGCGGCGAGGAAGGCAAGGGCGGTGGCGGCGGCAATCGCGTAGGGAATGACGCCGTAGCCGATGTAGGAGACGAGGTACATCAGCGCGTCGAGCACGGGCGTGCGGAAACCTTGAATCCAGTGCGCGACGGCTCTGTCCCAGGCGAAGTAGGCGTTGGCGCGAGCGTAGAAGGCGAGGACGGCGAAGGCGAGGAGCACGACGCCGTAGCGCACCTGCGCGCGCCACAAACGCGACGCGGCCAAACGGCGCAACAGTCTGCGTCGCGCGCCCTCGACGGGTAGAGGTTCGCTTTGGCTTTCTTCCATGTCTCACTATTTCAAAGGCCGTTGATGATGCGCGGGCAGCGTCGCCCGCGCGTGTTTTATAATACCCTGTAGACCGCGCCGCGAACCAATCCGCAAGCAATCAACGCACGGTTGCGAGCATCTAAATTTCACCCGACGCGGAGACGACACGGAAAGGACGCTTGCTTTGCTCAGAGTCGAATACAAGGATGGGCTGTACCTGCCCGATCTCGATCTATGGCTCGACGCCGACGGGCCGCGCGAGCATTGCGTCATCTCGCACGCGCACTCGGATCACATCGCCGAGCATCGTTCGATTGTGGCGACGCCGGAAACGGCGCGCATCTTCCGGCACCGTCGCGGCGAGGCCGAAGTGACCACGCAGGTGTACGGCGAGCGGCGCGACTACGGGCGTTACAGCCTGACCTTTTACCCGGCGGGGCACTGTCTCGGCTCCGCGCAGATTCTCGTCGAGGCCGACGGCGAGCGGCTCGTCTACACGGGCGACATCAAGCTGCGCCCGAACGTCGCGGCCGAATCGGCGGTCATCGTTCCCTGCGACACGCTCGTCATGGAGTCGACTTTCGGCGACCCGCATTACCGCTTCCCGCCCGACGTGGCGACCTTCGAACGCCTCTACGCGGGCGTCGAACGCGCCCTCTCGGACGACCGCGTGCCCGTCGTCTTGGCTTACGCGTTGGGGAAGAGTCAAGAGGCTTTGGAGTTGCTTTTGCGGCGCGGCTATCGCGTGACGCTGCACGGCTCGGTGTGGAACGTGGCGGAGATTTATCGGGAGTGCGGCGTGGAGTTCTCAGGGCGTTATGAAAAGTACGACCGCGAGCACTTGAAGGGGCGCGTGCTGATCGCCCCGCCGGGCTGCCGCAAGCAGCCGATGCTCTTGAACATCGAACGCCGCTATCTCATCATGCTCACGGGCTGGGCGTTGAACAAAAGCGCGCCCTACATGTACAAGGGCGTTGACTTGATCCTCCCGCTCTCCGACCACGCCGACTACGACGACCTCGTGCGTCTCGCCCGCGAGTCGGGCGCACAGCGCATCATCACGATGCACGGCGAGCCGAAGTTCGCCGCCCATTTGCGCGAACTCGGCCTCGACGCCGAACACCTCGCGCACCACCCCGGCGCGACGCCCAAGACGAAAAAACGCGCGCCCAAAAAAGCCGCCGCCCCCGTCACTCCTTCTTTATTCGATTGAAAAAGTCCCTGGCGGGACTTTCCAAATCGTCGCTCAAACTTCGACCGTCTAAACTTGCCGCTCCGCTCACCGCTTCGCCGACATCGTCTTGACCTGCACGCCGCACTCGTCGCAGATGCGCGTGATGGCGCGTTCGAGGTTGGGGTCAACGTCGGTCAGTAGTTGGAGCACGCGCGCCGGGAGACGCATCGTCACGACCATGTATTGCTCGTTGGTGACGGCGGTTGAGAGGGCGCGCTCGAAGGCTCTGAGCAGAGAGGCGTGGTCGGGCGGCTTCGAGAGATAATCCTGTACGCCGAGACGGTTGCACACGTCGCGCGATTCGGCCAGCGTCTCGCCCGTCACGACCACCACCGGCACGCTCGCCGACAGGTTGCGAATCTCTTCGAGCACTTTCGTGCCGTGCATTTCCGGCAGCGTCATGTCGAGCAGCACGGCGTCCGCGCCGTTGGCCTCAAACTCCGCTACGCCTTCCTCGCCCGTGTAGGCGTTCGTCACCTCGTAGCCTGCCTTTTCCAACGCCGACTCGTATAATTCCGCGAGGTCTTCTTGATCTTCTATGACGAGAATGCGATGCTTGCCCACGACGAACTTCCCCCTTAATTTATGAGAGCAACCGCCGCCGCCGCCGCTTCGTACCGCCGCCGGCCGGTTGCTCACCGTTTTTTTTGAGCGGCCAGTATAGCAGAAGCCCTTATGACTCTCTCCATCGCCACGGTCTTGATCCTGCTCCTCGTCGCCGTCATCCTGTTCGGCATCGAGCGCATCCCGGTCGACATCATCACGATCATGCTCGTCATCGCGCTCGTGCTGACAGGCACGCTCTCGGTCGGCGAAGCCTTCGCCGGCTTCGGCAACGACATCGTGATCACCATCGGCGGCCTCTTCATCCTGACGAGCGGGCTGGTGACGACGGGCGTGGTGGACGTGGTCGGGCGGCGGCTCCACAGCGTCACGGGCGGCAACGAGTTTCGGCTGACGATCCTGGTGATGTTCGTGAGCGTCGGCCTGTCGGGCTTCCTCAACAACACGACCGTGACGGCGATGCTCGTCCCCGTCGTGCTGGGACTGGCCGCACGCGCGAAGATTCAGCCCTCGAAACTGCTCATGCCGCTCGCCTTCGGATCGATCCTCGGCGGGACGAGTACGCTCATCGGCACTTCGACCAACCTCGCCGTCAGCGGCGCGCTGGTGCGCTACGGCCAGGAGCCGTTCAGCATGTTCGAGTTGTCGAGCGTCGGCATCGCGATTGCGGCCGCCGGGCTGCTCTACATGCTCGTCATCGGCCTGCGCCTGTTGCCCGCGCGCGGCGGAGCGGATTCGCTCACAGAGCAGTACCACATCCGCGAGTACATGTCGGAGGTGGTGGTGCTGCCGGACTCGCCGCTCGTCGGGCGGACGCTGGCCGAGGCCGACCTGAGCCAGTCGCTCGACCTGACGGTCGTCGGCATCCTGCGCGGCAAGCAGGGGCGCGTCGCGCCGCGCGCGAACGAAAAAATTCTCGCGGACGATCTCCTGCTCGTGCAGGGACGCATCGAAGACATCCTGCGCGTCAAGACCGAAGCGGGTATCGAGATCAAGGCCGACTTCAAGTTGAGCGACACAGACCTCGAATCGGGCGATTTGGAGCTGTTCGAGGTGATGGTCTTGCGCGGGTCGAACCTCGTCGGGCGCACGCTCAAGGGCACGCGGTTTCGCGACCACTATGGCCTGACCACGCTCGCCATCAACCGCCACGGGGTCGCGCTGCTGTCGAAACTGAGCATGGTCAGCCTTCGCTTCGGCGACGTGCTGCTCGTGCAGGGCAAGCGAGAGCGCGTCCAACCGCTGTCGGCGGGGGGAGACCTGCTGCTGCTCGAAGATGTGTCGGAACGGCGCGGGCGCGCGGCCAAGAGGCGTTGGGCTATCGGCGCGTTCACACTCTTCCTCATTCTCTCCGTGACACAACTCGTGCCGCTCGTCATCGCCGTGCTGCTCGGCACGCTCGTGCTGCTGGCCTCGCGCGCCGTGCGCACGCAGGAGATGTATAACTTCGTCGAGTGGCGTCTGCTCGTGCTCATCGCGGGCATGATCAGCTTCGGCGTGGCGATGGAGAAGACGGGCGCGGATCAATATCTGGCGAACATGATCGTGCATGCGGCGGGCGCTTACGGCGACCTCGCCATTCTGGCGGGCTTCTTCCTCCTGACCGTCGCCCTGACGCAGCCGATGTCGAATCAGGCCGCCGCGCTCGTCGTCCTGCCCATCGCCCTCAAGACGGCCATTGCGCTCGGCATCAACCCGCGCGCCGTCGCCGTGACGATCACATATGCCGCCTCCTGCTCGTTTTTGACGCCGCTCGAACCCGCCTCCGTGCTGGTCTTCACGCCGGGACGCTACCGCTTCTTCGATTTCGTCAAGGTCGGATCGATCCTGACCGTCATCGTCTTCGCCATCGTCATGTGGCTCGTCCCGATGCGCTGGCCGCTCAGGTAAAGGGCGGAAGGGAAGGGACGGACGCCCGGCGCGCCGTTGAAGAACGCGCGGCGCGCGCCGTCGTCTCTGGCCCCTCGCGGCCTTTTTCAGCTTTTGCGTTTTAACTCCCGCCTTGTATAATTCGCGGGCTTCAAAAACGCGCTACAAGCAGGGAATATTCTCGCGCAAGTTAATTCTCATTAATCCACATTCAACGAACTGATATGTCCAACAACGCCGGATGGAAGTCTCCCCGTCGCCACCACCATGCGCCCGCGCCACAGCGCCCGAAGCCGCTGCGCACGCTGGCCGCGGGCGTCATGCAGATGGCGCGCGCCGCCTTCGCCGAACCTTACAACCTCGTCGTCGAACGCACGGAGATAACCTTGCGCCGCCTTCCCGCCGCGCTCGACGGCCTGCGCATCGTCCAACTCTCGGACA
>DASQNL010000670.1:0-9372 GCA_035644995.1 Pyrinomonadaceae bacterium
GCGACACCTCGCGCGGCGGTCGTCCCCAGTTGTCGGCGGAAAACGCGTAGAGCGTGAGAGTTCCGATGCCGCAGGCGGGCGCGGCCTCCACCACGCGGCCGACGGTTTCCGCGCCCGCCCCGTGCCCGGACGTGCGCGCCAAACCACGCGCCTGCGCCCAACGCCCGTTGCCGTCCATGATGATGGCGACGTGCAAGCCCTCTTCGGCCGACATGTGCAAAGCCCTTTGTTTCATAAAGCCTCCGTGCAAAAAAATTTAGGTTCCTAGCGTTCCCGCGCCGTGCGGATGATCGATTCCATGTGGTCGAGGTAGCGTGTGAGCGCGAGCCGCCCGGCGTCCGTCAGGCGAAACACGGTCTTCGGCGTGCGCCCTTCGAACGACTTCTCACAGGCGATGTAGGCGGCGTCTTCGAGTTTGCGCGCGTGGACGCTCAAGTTGCCGTCGGTCGTCTTCAAAATCTCTTTGAGTTCGTTGAAGGTGAGCGACGCGTTGCCCGCCAGGGCGCTGACGATGCCGAGCCGCAGGCGTTCGTGGATCAAACGATCCAACTCGGCCGCGCTCGTCGCCGGCTGCTCGTCGCCGCGTTCGTCAGTTGTGTGCTCGACCGCGTGCAGTTCGCCGCGGTCGGCCGCCGCCGCCGCCGCGGTGCGTCCTTTTCTCTGTGTGCTTCCTTTAGCCACCGTGCCTCCTTGCGATGATAACGCCGAAGATGAGGTGCAAGCCCCCGAAGCCCGCCGCGAGAAAGGCGTTGCCCCAACCGGCCGGGCTGAACAAGGCGATGGTGCCGAGGAGCATGAACGACAGTCCCATCACGGGCACGATCTTCACCGAGAACGCGCCGCCCGTCACGACGCCCGCGCCGTAGAGCAACAACCACGTTGCAGGGATCACGCTCACGAGTCCCGCGCGAAACAGCGCGACCGTCAAGAGCGCGCCGACGAAGGCGGGCGGCGCGAAGTTGAGCGCGAGTTTGCGCCCCGGTCTCGACAAGAGCGGCGTCTGTGCCGCGCGCGCCTTGCGCTGCATCGTCCAACCGGAGATGACGAGCGAGACGATGGCCTCGACGAACCACACCAGCAGCCAGACGCGCCCCTGCGTCTGCCGCGCCGCGAGCGCGGCCGCCCCGAGCGCGGTCAAGCCGATGGCGCACTGTCCCCAGCCGGAGACGGCGGTGAAGGAGGCCGCGCTCTCCATCGTCTCGCGGATGAAGCGCAAATTATCCATCGCCCGCGCGTGCAGGGCGGGCGGTTCCGGCTCCTCGACCGGGCGTAGGCGCGTGAGCTTGACGACAGTCATCTAAAGCGCACGATACGCCGTTTTGGACATTCCGTCAAGTACTTTATAATGCAAAGCCAAAAGCCGCAAATTGACGATCAATTTTTTAAAGTCGGGACGCCTGGCCAAAGAAGTTCGGCCACGTAGTGGGCGGTCGCGGCGGCGCGCCTGTTTCGCACTCCGTCCCCAAGTTTGTTAGCATGTCGAAGCGCCCAACATCGAGTTAAGGAGACCAGAGAAGTTTTGCAGGACGAGAAACTCCCCGACGGAATCAGCTTCGTCGCCGAAAGCGAAGGCATCCGCGAGTACCGGCTCGCCAACAACTTGAAGGCGTTGCTCGTGGAGAACCGCGTCGCGCCCGTGGCGACCGTGTGCGTGCTCTACAAGGTCGGCTCGCGCAACGAGGCCGTCGGCTACACCGGCTCGACGCACCTGCTCGAACACATGATGTTCAAGGGCACGCCCACCTTCAACAAAGACCGCAACACGCAGATCGCCGCCACGCTCCAGAAGATCGGCGCGGACTTCAACGCGACGACGTGGTATGACCGCACCAACTATTTCGAGACCATACCGAGCGACCAACTCGAACTCGCCATCCGCCTCGAAGCCGACCGCATGCGCAACTCTTTCATCGCCGACGCGGATCGCCAGTCGGAGATGACCGTCGTGCGCAATGAACTCGAACGCGGGCAGAACGAGCCGATGATGGTGCTCGACGAAGCCGTCTACGCCACGGCCTTCCGCGAGCACCCTTATCACCACCCGACCATCGGCTGGCGCGCCGACGTGGAGAACGTGCCCACCGCGCGGCTCAAAGCCTTCTACGACACTTTCTATCACCCGAACAATGCGACCGTGATCATCGTCGGCGACTTCGAGCGCGCCGCGACGCTTGGGTTGCTCAACGAAAACTTCGGCGCGTTCTCCGCCACGGAAGAGGCCATCCCCGAAGTCTATACGGACGAGCCGCCGCAGCAGGGCGAACGCCGCCTCACCATCAAGCGCGCGGGCGAACTCGCGCTCGTGCAGATCGCCTTCCACACGCCCGCCGTGCTCGGCCAGTCGAACGTGCTCTCGAATGACGAACTGGCCGCGCGCGCCGCCAACCCGCCCGCCGAAAACGACATCTACCCGCTCGTCGCGCTCTCGGCCTTGTTGTCGAACGGCGTCACGAGCCGGCTTTATCAAGCCCTCGTCGAGACGGAACTCGCCGTCGCCGTCACGTCGAACTGCGATCAATTTCGTGACCCCGGCCTCTTCAACGTCTACGCCACGGTCAGCCCCGGCGTCTCGCCGTCGGAAGTCGAAGCGGCGATTCTGGCCGAGTTGGAGCGCGTCGGCGCGGAGGATGTGCCCGCCGCGGAGGTGGAGAAGGCGAAGCAGCAGATCATCGCGCAGGTCGCCTACAACCGCGACGGCACTTCCGACATCGCCTCGCAGATGTCCGAGGCCGAGGCCGTGGCCGACTGGCGTTTCTACAAAGACTATGCCGCCAACATCGCGCGCGTCGCCGTCTCGGACGTGCAGCGCGTCGCGCGGGCTTACTTCACGGAAGACAACCGCACCGTCGGCTACTTCATCCCGAAGGCAATCGCCAATGAGCACGGCGAGACGGACGAAGCGGGCGCGAACGGAACAAGCAACGACTAAACGGACGCTCGCAAAGTTTAAAGGGCTCAACAAACCCTATCCGGTTTTCCTTTGCGTCTTTGCGCCTTTGCGTGAAAAATCATTCTCACGCAAAGGCGCAAAGACGCAAAGGAAAACATAAAGACTTGAGTGGCCGCGAGCGATTTTGAGTTCTTCTACAGGTTAATCGCAGGACGGGAGTGAAAGAGATGGTGAAACGGGAAGGCGCGGCAGATGAGGCGACGACGTCGGGCGGCAGCGCGACGCCGCAGGAGTTGGGACAGCAAACGCTCGCGGGGCACGGTGAGAAATCGTCTGATGCCGCCGTCGCAAACGTGCCCGCCACCGGCGCGGCGCGCTCGAACTTCGCCGCGCGCGTCGCCCGCACCGAACTGCCCACGGGGGCGACGCTGCTCGTCCTCGAAAATCGCGCCACCCCGACCATCGCTTTGCGCGGCAGTTTGCGCGCCGGTTCATATTTCGAGCCGCGCGACAAGCCCGGCCTCGCGCGGCTCACCGCCGACATGCTCGAACGCGGCACGCTCCGGCGCACCAAGTTTCAACTCGCGGGCGACCTCGAAGCCGTCGGCGCGCAAATAGAGTTCGCGGCCGATCCCTTTGCCGTCGAGATCGCCGGGCGCGCGCTCGCCAAAGATTTGTCGCTCCTGCTCGACACGCTCGCCGAACAACTGCGCGAGCCGGCGTTTCCCGCCGACGAACTCGAAAAGCTCAAGCAGCAGGCCGTCGCCGCCGTTCAGGAGCAACAAGCGAACACGCGCCTGCGAGCCTACGAAAAGTTTTCCCAACTCACCTACGACCCGTCGAACCCGTTCTACGTCCACGGCGGCGAGCAACTGATCAAAAGCCTCAACTCCATCACCGTGGAAGACGTGCGCGGCTTCTATGAAGAACGCTACGGCGGGCGTTCGCTCGTCCTCTCCGTCGTCGGCGACGTGCGGACGACGGAGGTGCAACAGCTGTTCGCGGAAGCGTTCGGCGAGTTCGGCGGGCCGCGGGCTGGCGTCGAGATCAACGTGGACGACCCCGCGCCGCAAGCCGGCATGCGACGCGAGATCGTGATGCTCAAAGAGAAGGCCAACGTGGACGTGCTGCTCGGAGCGGCCGCGCCCTTGCGCCGCGAGGCGCGCGACTACTACGCGGCCACTCTCGCCAACGGCGCGCTCGGCGAATCCACGCTCTCCTCGCGGCTCGGCCTTCAGGTGCGCGACCGCGAAGGATTGACCTACGGCATCGGCTCGCGTTTCCGCGCGCCCTCGCTCGCCGCCGGCCCCTGGTATATCGCCGTCTCCGTCAATCCCGGCAACGTGGAGAAGGCCATCGGCTCCGCGCTCGGCGTCCTGCGCGACTACGTTGCGAACGGCATGACGGCCGACGAACTGGCCGACGAAAAATCATCCGCCATCGGCTCTTTCAAAGTCTCGCTCTCGACCAACGCGGGACTCGCCGACGCGCTCTGGAACGCGGAGTTCTTCCGACTGGGCACGAGTTACCTCGACCGCTTCCCCGAACTCATTCAGGCCGTCACGCTCGAAGAAGCCAACGCCGCCATTCGCAAATACTTCCGCCCGGATCATCTCACCGTGATCATCGCGGGCGACTACGAAGCCGCGCCCGCCGGCGCAAATGCATCGACTTGAACGATGGAGAATAACGAACGATAGAGAAAAACGTCGCGGCCGGGACGATGAACCGAAAGACACCTTGCTTTCAGTTCATCGTCCCGGCCGCGACGTTTCTTCCGGCGGTAAAGTTTTAATCAGCAGTTGTAATCAGCAAACGCCGCGGCTTTGCGCGCCGCCGTCGCAGAGGGCGGGCTTCACCACCTGCCACCCGATGATCACCCCGGCGGCGACTGCGCCCCCGATGAGCGCCTTCGTCATCGTCGAGAGTCCGCCCGGTTTCTTCACCTGCGCCACGTCGTTGTAGGACACCACGTTCGACGCGCCCGTGTTCGTATCCGTGACCGTGAAGGTGTCCGCTCCGGCCGCGCTGATATAGCCCTTGAGCTTCGAGTCGTCGCGCAGTTTGACTTCGACCCGCGCCCGTTCGCCGATGCCCAATTTCAAAACGCGCATCCGTGCTGGTTGGTCGAAACGCGCATCCGCGCCGGTTTGCGCCTGCACCGTTTGGAAGCCGAAGGCCGCCGGCAAAAGTATTCCTGAAAGTATGAGCGTGAGAGTTTTTCTAAGCCACATTCCGATCTCCTCTAACATTTCAAATTCCGCGAGGCGCAGAATTGGCAACCATCGTGCCAACGCGCGCGTCGGGCATTAAACGCGGCGAACCGTGGGATCAAGCGGCGAGGCCGGTGCGCCGCCGCGCCGGAAGTCGCGCCGTTCAATTCTTTCTACTGGCGGGTTTCTGCTGCGCTCCGTTGAAGTGGAGGGAAATTTTCACCTTGCCCGGCGGCGCGGTTAAATCATCAATAGTTCAACTTCGCTTTGTGTTAATCTTGGGGTTCAAGGAGAGAGTCGAGTTATGCGACGACGCGAAAGCGACGGCTGCCCGGTGGCGGGCGCGTTACAGGTGGTCGGCGATAAATGGACGCTGCTCATCGTGCGCGATCTGGCGCGCGCGCCGCGCCGCACCACCGAACTCATCGCCGCGCTCCACCCCATCAGCAGCCGCACGCTCGTCGCCCGTCTCCGCGACATGGAACAGGACGCGCTCGTCGAACGCCGCGACTACGGCGGCAGCCCCCCGCACGTCGAGTATGCGCTGACCGCACGCGGGCGGCTCCTCCTCCCCATGCTCGACAGCCTGCGCCAACTCGGCCTCGCGCTCGGCTGCAACGAATGCGAAGACCGCCGCGCGCATCTCGGCGACTACTGCGCCGCCTGCCCGCACAACGCCGCGCGCGAACACACGCCCGCCGCCCCCACGCGCCAACGCGAGCGCGACGACTCAATCGTCCTCTTGTGAATTACCCGTGGAGCGGCGGCGGCCGCGATGCGCCTCAGCGGACGCGAATCAAGGGTGCGGGTTTTAATCCCGCACCCTTGATTCGCGTCCGTTGGAAATTTGTGAAACGCTCTTAATCCCCGGCCGACGCGCCTTCGGTTTCGGCGTCCACATGGTTTGAAATGACTTCGCCGTCGGGCATGATGATCGCTTCGTGGTCGGCCGTGACGATTTCGCCTTCGATGGTCACTTCTTCGCCCGTGAGGGTGGGAACGGGAAGATTGTCGAGATAGCGTTCGGCGTCGATGGCGGCCATGCAGCCCGTCCCGGCGGCCGTGATGGCCTGGCGGTAGAAGGACTCCTGCGCGTCGCCGCAGGCGAAGACGCCGGGCACGTTGGTCGCCATCGAACGTCCGTTCGTCTTGAGGTAGCCGACATCGTCCATCTCCAGCCAACCTTTGAACATGTCCGTGTTCGGCTTGTGGCCGATGGCGATAAAGACGCCTTCGCAGTCGAAGATGCTCTCCTCGCCCGTCACGTTGTTGGAGAGCCGCACGGCGGAGACGCCCGTCTCCGGCGTGCCGAGAATCTCACGCACGTCCGTGTTCCAGATGAAACTGATCTTCTCGTTTTTCATCGCCTTGTCCTGCATGATCTTCGAGGCGCGCAAGTGGTCGCGGCGATGGATGACGGTGACGGACGAGGCGTAGCGCGTGAGGAATGTGGCCTCTTCCATCGCCGTGTCGCCGCCGCCGACGACGACGATCTTTTTGCCTTTGAAGAAGAAGCCGTCGCAGGTGGCGCAGGCCGAGACGCCGAGGCCGCCGAGGCCGTGAGGCGCGGGCGCTTCGCCGGGAATGCCGAGCCACTTCGCCGATGCTCCCGAAGCGATGATGAGCGTTTCGGCCTTCACCGTTCCTTCGGTCGTGTAGAGCGTGAAGGGGCGTGCGGAGAGATCAACTTTGTCGATCCACGAGACGAGAAACTCCGTGCCGAAGCGAGCCGCCTGCGCGCGAAACTGCTCCATCAACTCCGGCCCCTGGATGCCTTCGGCGAAGCCGGGATAGTTCTCGACTTCCGTGGTGATGGTCAGTTGGCCGCCCGGTTGCGGGCCTTCGATGACGAGCGGTTTGAGGTCGGCGCGCGCCGCGTAAATGGCCGCCGTCAACCCGGCCGGGCCGGAGCCGATGATCACCACTTCTTTGTGCAAAATTTCTTGAGTCATCTCGCTGTTTATCGCTCTCCTTCGACAGTGTTTCCGCGTCAGCGGCCGATTGAGTTGCGCATTTTGTGTGTGGCCTTTTCGCTTGCGCGTGTAGTATAACTCTCTGCGCTGGATGTAGTCGAATCAGACCACGGCGGGCGCGGGCGCGGGCGAAGCCATCTTCGTCGCCCTACAGACCCGCGCGAACAGACTTTTGGACTCACCGGGAAGCACAAGCATCGTTAGTCCGACCATCGAGACAATCGCCGTGCTGGGGGCGGGCACGATGGGGCACGGCATCGCACAAGTGGCCGCGCTCGTCGGCTACCGCGTCGTGCTGCGCGATGTGGAGCGGGAATCTCTCACGCGCGGCCTGCGCGCCATCGAGGACAACCTCGACAAAGGCATCCGGCGCGGCAAGACCACCGAAGCCGAACGCGACCTGACGCTGCAACGCATCCGCGGCGCGACCAGCCTCTCCGAGACCGCTCACGCCGACCTCTACATCGAAGCCATCCCGGAACGCATGGAGTTGAAGCAGGAGACTCTGCGCGAAGTCGAGCGGGCGGCGGAACGTGATTTCATCTTCGCGACGAACACCTCTTCCCTCTCGATCACCGAGATCGCCCGCGCCGCGCGTCGCCCCGAATGCGTCGTCGGCATGCACTTCTTCAATCCCGTCCACATCATGCGCCTCGTCGAGATCGTCGTCGGCGCAGAGACGAGCGACGAGACGATTGAGACGGCGCGCGCCGTCGGGCAGAGGATGAAGAAAGAGCCGATCACGGTGCGCGATGTGCCGGGTTTCGCCTCCAGCCGTCTGGGCGTGGCTTTGGGCTTGGAAGCGATGCGGATGTTGGAACAAGACGTGGCGAGCGCGAAAGATATAGATACCGCGATGGAACTCGGCTACAATCACCCGATGGGGCCGCTCCGCCTAACCGATCTGGTCGGCCTCGACGTGCGCTTGAACATCGCCGAATACCTGCATCGCACGCTCGGCTCCGAGACCTTTCGCCCGCCGGAAATTTTGCGGCGCATGGTCGCCGCCGGAAAGCTCGGCAAAAAAAGCGGCGCGGGTTTCTACGACTGGAACGACGAAGAGCAAGTAAGCGGTCAGCGGTAAGCAGCGAGCGGTCGGCGGCGAGCAGTTAAGAAGCTGCCGCCTTTGCCGCCGTTGCCAATCTTTACCGTCCGGGTTATTGACTGCTGACTGCCGACTGCTGACACTTATGACGACGCCGACCAACGAAGAGAGACGTTTTGCGCTGCGCATGTCGTTGCGCCTGCCCATCGTCGTCTCCGGTCGCGCGGAGGACGGCGCGGCGTGGAGCGAGCCGACCGAGACGGACGACATCTCCACCACCGGGGCGCTTTTCCACCTCAACCAGAAAGTGACGCGCGGCGAGCAACTTTACCTGCGCGCGCACCGCCCGGACGGCGCGCCCATCGAAGTCACCGCGCGCGTCGTGCGCATCGCCTCGGCCATCTACGGCACGGCGCGCATCGGCGTCCACATTCTCGAACCCACGGAAAACTGGCTCCGCCTCTTCGTCTCCTGGGTCGCCGACGACCACGGCGCGCCGTCGGAAGAGGCCTGAAGCACGAATTTCAAGTTTCAGGTTGCGGGTTTCAAGTTAAAGACCATCGAACCTCTTCAGTCTTGAAACTTGAAACCCGCAACCTGAAACTATTTTTTGGAGAAAAATTTAATGTCGCAATCATACGAAACTTTGCTGGTCGAGCAGCGCGGGCGCGTCGCCATTATCACCATCAACCGCCCCGAGAAACGAAACGCCTTGAACATCCAGACGCGGGCGGAGGGCGCGGCCGCGCTCGAAGCGTTGCGGGCGGACGAGGAGGTGCGCGTCGTGGTATTTACGGGCGCGGGCGATAAGGCTTTCATCGCGGGCGCGGACATCGGCGAGTTTGCCGGGCGCACCGCCAACGTGCAGCGCGACGTGATGACGGGGCGTTCACTCTTCACCGCGATTGACACTTTCCCGAAACCCGTCATCGCCATGATCAACGGCTACTGCCTCGGCGGCGGCTGCGAACTCGCGCTCGCCTGCGACCTGCGCATCGCGAGCGAACGCGCCTCCTTCGGTCAACCCGAAATCAATCTCGGCATCATCCCCGGCGGCGGCGGCACGCAGCGGCTCACGCACCTCGTCGGCGAAGGCAAGGCGATGGAGTTGATCCTGACGGGCGAGATTATAGACGCGCAGACGGCTTACAGTTACGGCCTCGTCAACACGGTCGTCCCGGCCGACGAACTCGAAGCGAAGACGATGGAGATCGCCAACCGCATCGCCGAGAAGAGTCTCGTCGCCCTGCG